>JBIOYO010000362.1:0-4954 GCA_044870175.1 Nocardioidaceae bacterium
GTGGCGAGCGCGGTGCCGTCGCCGTCCACGCCCTCGAAGCCGGAGTACGCCGCGGCGTACTCGCCCTTGCGGAAGATCGCCGCGAACGGCTGCGGGTCGAGGTTCGGGTGCAGGGCCACCCCGTCGGTGCCGACCACGCAGTGCCGCGGCCAGCTCTGCTCGAAGTCCGGGTCGTCGCTGAAGTGCGCGCCCGGGTCCACGTGGTGGTCCTGCGTGGCCACCGCGACCGCGTAGTCCGGCGCCTTGGGAGCCTGCTCGGTCCAGGCCCGCAGCAGCTCGTGGATCCGGTGCGCGACCTCGGCTCCGCCCCGCACCGCCAGGCTGCCGCCCTCGCAGAAGTCGTTCTGCACGTCGACCACGACCAACGCCCGCCTCATGGCCGCCAGGCTACTGGGCAAGCCGCGTGGCGGCGCGGGCCCTCAGGCGTCGACCGTGGGGATAACCGGCTCCCCGCGCGACATCTGCCAGGCGCGTCGCGGCAGCTCCGCCCGCGACCCCGCGTGCCGCTCCCGAGCAGCCGCGAGCGGCTCTCGCCCGACCACCTCGCCGTCGGCCACCAGCGGCACCAGCAGCGCCCGGTCGGTCTCGTCGGCGGTCCCGGGAGCCGGCCGTTCGCCCAGCCCGACCACCTCGGCCTCGGCCACCCCGTGGGCGTCGCGGCGCCGGACGGCGTACTTGCGCCCCCCGACCGACGGCTTGTCCTTGCTCTGCTTCGCGACGTCGACCATCCGGCCGGTGTCGTCGGCGCGGGAGACCAGCTTGTAGACGAACCCGCAGGTGGGGTGCCCGCTGCCGGTGACCAGCGAGGTGCCCACCCCGTAGCCGTCCACGGGGGCGGCGGCCAGCGCCGCGATGGCGTGCTCGTCGAGGTCGGAGGTCACCACGACCCGGGTCCTCGTCGCGCCGAGCGAGTCCAGCTGGGCCCGCACCTCATGGGCGAGGACCCCCAGGTCGCCCGAGTCGATCCGCACCGCGCCGAGGTCCGTTCCCGCGACCTCCACGCCGAGGGCGACCGCCTCCCGGATGTCGTAGGTGTCCACCAGGAGGGTGGTGCCGGTGCCGAGCGCCGAGATCTGCGCCGTGAACGCCTCGCGCTCGGTGTCGTGCAGCAGCGTGAAGCTGTGCGCGCTGGTGCCCGCGCTGGGCACGCCGTACCGCGCCCGTGCGGCGAGGTTGGACGTGGCGTCGAAGCCGGCGACGTACGCCGCCCGCGCCGCCGCTACCGCCGCCTCCTCGTGGGTGCGGCGGCTGCCCATCTCGATGCACGGCCGGCCGTCGGCGGCGGTGGTCATCCTCGACGCCGCCGACGCGATCGCCGAGTCGTGGTTGAGGATCGACAGCAGCACGGTCTCGAGCACGACCGCCTCCGCGAACGACGCCTCGACCACCATGAGCGGGGAGTAGGGGAAGTAGGCCTCCCCCTCGCCGTAGCCCCACACGTCCCCGGTGAACGCGTAGCCGGACAGCCACTTGGCGGTCGCCGCGTCGACCACGTGGGCGTCGCGCAGGAACCGCACGGTGTCGTCGTCGAAAAGGAACGCCTCGATCGCGTCCAGCGCCCGGCCGACGCCGGCCACGACGCCGTACCGGCGCCCGTCGGGGAGGCGGCGCCCGAACAGCTCGAACACCGACCGGCGCGACGCGGTCCCCGACGCGCGCGCCGACTGCAGCATGGTGAGCTCGTAGTGGTCGGTCAGCAGCGCAGTCGAGGGGGCAGTCGAGGGGGCGGTCCAGGGGTTCGCCACGGCGTCACCCTATTCGGGTGCGCCGGTATTAGGGTGAGCCGGTGTCGACGCCCGCGCCCGTGGAGACCGAGAGCCCGGAGGTCGGCGACCACACCCTGCTGGACCGCCCGTGGCAGACGGTGGTGTGGAACGACCCCGTGAACCTGATGTCCTACGTCACGTTCGTCTTCCAGCAGTATTTCGGCTACTCCCGCAAGAAGGCCGAGCGGCTGATGCTGCAGGTGCACCACGATGGCCGGTCGATCGTCGCCACGGGCGGGCGGGAGGCGATGGAGCGCGACGTGCAGGCGATGCACGAGTACGGTCTGTGGGCCACGCTGGAGCGGGCGGAGGGGTGAGGGCACGGTGAGCGAGGGCTTCCACCGGCGGCGGCGCGGCGGCGCGGTGGCGACGTTCTCCGGGTTCGAGGCCGACCTGCTCCGGTCCCTGGCGTCCCAGCTGGTCGAGCTGCTCCGCAGCGAGCTCGCGGCACCGACCGCCGGTGACGACCCGCTGGAGTCGCTGCTCGAGCTCGACGGCCCCACCGCGGAGCCGGACGACCCGGTGCTGGCCAGGCTGTTCCCCACGGCGTACCGCGACGACCCGGAGGCCGCGGGTGACTTCCGGCGGTTCACCGAGCGCACCCTTCGAGACGGCAAGGCGGCCAACGCCGGCGCCGTGGTGGACACGCTGGAGGAGGCAGGGCTGCCGATCGAGATCACCGAAGGGCTCACCGTCGACGTCGAGCTGGACGCGGACGCGGTGATGGTGTGGCTCCGGTCCCTCACCGACATGCGGCTCGCGCTGGCGACCCGGCTGGGCGTCGAGGAGGGCGACGAGGACTACTGGGCGTCGCTGCCCGAGGACGACCCCCGCAGCCACGTGCACGAGATCTACGACTGGCTGGGGTTCCTGCAGGAGACCCTGGTCCGCGCAGCGTCGCGCTGACCGGCACGGCTGGCGGGCCGGCCTGGCGCGCCACCGGGGAGCCACCGAGCTCGGTGACCACCCCTCGGGCACTCGGCGGTCGCGTCGCCGTGCCCGCCTAGGCTGGATCGGTGCTGACCATCGACCGGGCGACGTACGACGCCATCGTCGCCCACGCCAAGCGCGACCACCCTGTCGAGGCCTGCGGGATCGTCGCCGGACCGGCCGGCACGGGTCGTCCAGAGCGGCTGGTGCCGCTGGTCAACGCCGCCGGTTCCCCGACGTTCTACGAGCTGGACCCCGCCGACCTGCTCCGGCTGTACCAGGAGATGGACGAGCGCGACGAGGAGCCGGTCGTGGTCTACCACTCCCACACCGCCACCGAGGCGTATCCCAGCCGCACGGACATCGGCCTGGCCGCCGAGCCCGGCGCCCACTACGTGCTGGTGAGCACGCGCGAGCACGGGAGCGCTTCCGGGCCCGTGGAGCTCAGGTCGTACAGAATCGTCGACGGCGAGGTGACCGAGGAGGACGTCCGCGTCGTCGAGTCCCTCGACGAGGCAGACGCCGCCACCACCGCCGACGCCGTCACCACCAGCTGAGGAGCCCGACCATCATGGCCATCCAGGTCCGCATCCCGACCATCCTGCGCACCTACACCGACGGCGCGAAGGCGGTGACCGGCACGGGGGCGACGCTCTCGGAGCTGATCGACGACCTGGAGGCACACCACCCGGGGCTGAAGGAGCGGCTGCTGGACGGGGAGGACCTGCGTCGCTTCGTCAACGTCTACGTCAACGACGAGGACGTCCGGTTCACCGGGGGGCTGGACACCAAGGTCAGCGACGGCGACCAGGTGGTCGTGCTCCCTGCTGTGGCGGGCGGGTCCGGGCCCGCGTGAGGTTCGACAACCTGCTGGAGTCGGTGGGCGGGACCCCCCTCGTCGGCCTGCCGCGGCTCTCGCCGTCCCCCGACGTACGCCTCTGGGCCAAGCTGGAGGACCGCAACCCCACCGGCTCCACCAAGGACCGCGCTGCGCTGAAGATGGTCGAGGTCGCCGAGAAGGACGGCCTGCTGCGCCCCGGCTGCACCATCCTCGAGCCAACCAGCGGCAACACCGGCATCTCGCTGGCGATGGCGGCCAGGCTCAGGGGCTACCGGCTGGTCTGCGTGATGCCGGAGAACACCTCGCAGGAGCGCCGGCAGCTGTTGCGCATGTGGGGTGCGGAGATCGTGTCCAGCCCTGCGACGGGCGGCTCCAACGAGGCGGTCCGCGTGGCCAAGCAGCTGGCCGACGAGCACCCGGACTGGGTGATGCTCTACCAGTACGGCAACCCGGCCAACGCGCTGGCGCACTACGAGGGCACCGGCCCGGAGATCCTCGCCGACCTGCCCTCGGTGACGCACTTCGTGGCCGGACTCGGCACCACCGGCACGCTCATGGGCGTCAGCCGGTTCTTCCGTGAGCACGCGCCGTCGGTGCGGGTCGTGGCCGCGGAGCCGAGGTACGGCGAGCTGGTCTACGGCCTGCGCAACCTCGACGAGGGCTTCGTCCCGGAGCTGTACGACGCCGCGCTCATCGACGCCCGCTTCTCGGTGGGCCCGCGGGACGCCGTACGCCGGGTGCGGGAGCTGCTCGAGCTCGAGGGCATCTTCGCCGGCATCTCCACCGGGGCGATCCTGCACGCCGCACTGGGTCAGGCCGCCAAGGCGGTCAAGGCCGGGGAGCGCGCCGACATCGTGTTCGTGGTCTGCGACGCCGGCTGGAAGTACCTCTCCACCGGCGCCTACGAGGGCACCATCGACGAGGCCGAGGACCGGCTCGAGGGCCAGCTCTGGGCCTGACCCGTCACGGCTCGGGGAGCGTCTCCGTCAGGGACTCCCGCAGCCGGGTCCACTGACGGCTCCACGCCTCGACCGGGGCGAGCGACTTCTCGAGCACCGCGAGCTGGCGGTCCAGCGCGTCGAGCTCGGCCCGCAGCGCCTGGATGCTGAGCCGCTTGGCGCGCACCTCCTGCATCAGGACGTCGAGCTCGGCGGTCACCGGCGGCATCTGGTCGATCAGCAGCCGCATCGCGTGCAGCATCCGGCCGACGCTGGAGGGCACCGGCTCGGGGAGCGCGCCCAAGGCTCCGCTCCCCGCGGTGGCCACCAGTTCGACCACCGCGCGGGTGCGATCCAGGAACGCCTCGGCCGCAGACTGCAGCAGGCCGTGCCTGCCGGACTCGGGGCTGCTCGTGGCGGGCGGCATGGCCTAGATCTCCTCGGGCACCATCATGATCGCGCCCGACGGGCACTCGGAC
>JBIOYO010000363.1:0-2975 GCA_044870175.1 Nocardioidaceae bacterium
GGGTTCCTGCAGGACTACCCGCTGGAGCAGTACGTCCGGGACGCCAAGATCGACACCCTCTACGAGGGCACCACGGCGATCCAGGGCCAGGACCTGTTCTTCCGCAAGATCGTCAAGGACCAGGCCATGGCGCTCGGCCACCTGGAGCAGGAGATCCGGGCGTTCCTCACCGCCGAGGGCGGGAACGGGCGGCTCAAGGTGGAGCGCGAGCTGCTGGCGACCGCGGTGGACGAGGCCAACGCGCTGGTCGGCACCATGGTCACCCAGCTGATGTCGGCCGACCCGCGCGCCGAGGGCGGCGACCTGCGCAACGTCTACAAGGTGGGTCTGAACACGACCCGGCTGCTGATGGTCCTCGGCGACGTGGTCTGCGCGTGGCTGCTGCTGCGCCAGGCGGGTGTGGCGCTCGGCCGGCTGGCCGGCGACGTGTCCGCCAAGGACCGGGACTTCTACGAGGGCAAGGTGGCCGCGGCGCAGTTCTTCGCCCAGACCGTGCTGCCCAAGGTCGCGGCCGAGCGCGCGATCGCCGAGACCGTCGACCTGTCCGTCATGGACCTGCCCGAGTCCGCGTTCTGACCCTCCGGCGTGCTGCTCATGCCGCGTCCGCGAGGACCGGCGTGAGCAGCACCCGTGAGCCCATCCCCACGGTGTGGGCGAGCGCGTCGAGGAACCCCGCCCGCAACCCCGTTGTACGACGCAGTGCCCACAGTGTCTCCGCGGTCGTCCAGGCGACGTCGCGGGCCTTCTCGATGTTCCAGGACGAGACCAGGTGGGCGACGGGCTCGAGACGGTCGTCGACGGCCTGGCCCACCTCGTCGAGGAAGGAGCGCCTGACCTCCGCCTCGACCGAGGCGATCACGTCGTTGACCGCCAGGTAGTCGTCGCGGACGCTGCGCCGCCGAAGGCTCACTGCGCGTGCCCCGCACGTGGAGAGGACGGCGAGCGGCAGGTCGTGCTCGATGTGGGCGTTCATCCCGGCCAACGCGTGCTGGATCGGCAGCACGCCGCGGCGGCCCCGGCTCTCGAAGAGCGGTCGCCACGGCCGAGGCGCGGTCCCGCCGCCCTGCGCCGCGTCGTACGCGCCCAGCCACAGGTGCGCGAACCGCACGTCCAGGTCGGCCATGAACGCGGCGTCAGCGAAGGTCCCGCCCCGCTCAAGCTGCGCGGCGACCCGCTCGGTGACGGCGAGGTACACCCGGTTGAAGACCGCGACCCCGTCGTGGGCTGGCAGCTCGGCGTCGATCTCGCGCAGGCGCTCGACGACGCCGGGCACGGTGCTGGGCAGGCTCATGGACGCCGAGTATCGACCCGTCCCGAGCACGCCGCGACACCCGGGGACCTCCGGCCCTGGTCGCTATGAGGGGGGCGATCTCGGCCGTGCTCGGCCGGCTCGGGCGAGGCAAGCGCGGCGTGGTTCAGGGCCGGACGCATTTCCCGGAGAGTGCTCGCTTGAAGGCGCGAACCACGCTTCTCGCGCGAGCCGTCGCCGTGGGCGGCTCGTATCCTTCTGGGAAGTCGATGTGGACACGCCCCTTGGCCTGGTACCCGCGCTTCTTCTTGATGCAGCGCAGGTCGCCGCCCGTCCTGGCCACTCGAAGTCGGGTCGTCGACGAAGGTGCGCCCACTCTATGACCGTCGACCATTCGTGAAGTGACGGTGACCAGCGTGAGCCAAGCACCACCGCCCGTGCAGGTGATCTTCAGATGGGCATTGACGGTTCGCTTCTCTGTGCTGCTGGCGGCATGTGGTGTGTCGTAACCACCGCGACAGTTGATCACGTCGGCCGCAGCCTTCGAGCCGACCTCTGCGCGAGTCGCCGTCAAGGTGATCGCTCCCGTAGGAGTCTCCAGAGCCGCAACCTTCGCCCCCGAGGCCGAGGAGGTGGCCTGTACACCTTCGCCGCTGGGAGGGACGTCATCGACGTCCGCCAGCGCGACCCCAGGCAACAGGAGAACTGATGACGCGGCCACGACCCCCACGGTGCGAGCCCTCATGTGTCCCCCGACCGATCGAGATGCTGCATCACTCGGCTCAGCGTAGCCATGTGCCGTTGCCATGGACAGTTGCCCAATGGATAGTGTCCGCGACATGACGACCGCGGTGGACCCCGACCAGCTGGACTGGTTCCGCGGATGGACAGCGCGTGCGTCGGCCGCAGGCCCTCGTGAGGTCATCACGTTGTACGTCCCCGAGCAGTTCGGCCGCGTCGTCGTGGTACGTCATCCCGGCACGGTGGTGGTCGAGGTGGGACCGGGTCACGTGCCGTTCCGCGGCCACCCCGGGGAGGAGGGTGAGCCTGCGCCCTTCCAGAAGTGGCCGTTGGAGCGGCTGTTGGTCGAGGTGTCGGGCGCGTCGGCGCCGGCCACCCTCGCCAGCTACGACCCGCGGCCTGACCAGCCGGGGCGGCTGCAGGCCGAGGCGACCCGGGTGCCCGACCCCAACCACATCGACTATCTCTTGGTAGGCGGGATGTTGGCCGAGCTGACCTACACCGCGTGGGAGGCGCGCTTCGACGAGGAGCAGCCGCTCACGGTGCTCTGGCCCAACGACCGCCGGTGGTGGCTGCACAGCGACCCGGACTCCTCCTTCACCGTCGTCGGCTGCGACGACGACGTGGCGGAGCGGCTGCTGGCCGAGCCCGTGCTGCTGCCGGTCGAGTGGCCGGGGCGGTCCTCGCGGTAGACCGTCGGAGAGAGATGGCTACGGTGTCGCCATGCCAGTGACCCCTCTCCCGACGTACACGCTCAACGATGGCACCGCCCTGCCAGCCGTCGGGTTCGGCACCTACCCGCTGCGCGGCACGGACGGCGTGGCGGCGATCCGTAGCGCGCTGGAGGTGGGCTACCGGCTGCTCGACACCGCGGTCAACTACGAGAACGAGACCGAGGTCGGGCAGGCGCTGCTGGAGTCCGGCGTGCCGCGGGAGGAGGTGCGGGTCACCAGCAAGATCCCCGGCCGGCACCACGGGTACGACG
>JBIOYO010000364.1:0-3797 GCA_044870175.1 Nocardioidaceae bacterium
TGGCGGTCCCAGATGTAGGACCCCTCGGCCTTGGTGACCACCATCGGGTCCAGCTGCCCTTGGGCGGACCAGGAGTGGAAGACGTGCGCCCGGTCCAGCTCGTAGGCGCGGTCGGCGTCGGTGAGCGCGCTCGTGCGCCCCTGGAACGATGTGGTGTCAGCCATTCTGCGGGAACCCCAGCTCGAGGCCGCCCTCGGGACGGGCGGCCGGGTTGATCCAACGGGAGGTGACGACCCTGGCGCGGGTGAAGAACCTCACGCCCTCGGTGCCGTGCGCGTGGGAGTCGCCGAACAGCGAGTGCTTCCACCCGCCGAAGGAGTAGTAGGCGACCGGCACCGGGATCGGGACGTTGACCCCGATCATGCCGACCTGCACCTCGTTCTCGAACCGGCGGGCGGCACCGCCGTCGTTGGTGAAGATCGCGGTGCCGTTGCCGTACTGGTTGGCGTTGACCAGGCTGACCGCCTCGTCGTACGACGAGACCCGCGCCACCGACAGCACCGGCCCGAAGATCTCCTCACGGTAGATCTCCATGTCGGGGGTGACGTGGTCGAACAGCGTCGGGCCCAGCCAGAAGCCGTTCACCTCACCCCGAGGCCGGACGTCGCGGCCGTCGATGACCAGCTTGGCGCCGGCCTCCTCGCCGGAGGCGACGAAGCCGGCGACCCGGTCGCGGTGCTCCCTGGTGACCAGCGGCCCCATGTCGGCCCCGGTCCCCTCCTGGGCGTCGGCTCGCCCGTCGCCGGTGCGCAGCGTCTGGGTGCGCTCGGCGATGCGCGCGACCAGGTCGTCCCCGACCGGGTCGACCGCGACCAGCACGCTGATCGCCATGCACCGCTCTCCGGCGCTGCCGTAGCCGGCGTTGACCGCGGCGTCGGCGGCCAGGTCGAGGTCCGCGTCTGGCAGCACCACCATGTGGTTCTTCGCCCCGCCGAGCGCCTGCACCCGCTTGCCGTGCCGGCTGGCCTCCTCGTAGACGTACCGCGCGATGGGGGTAGAGCCGACGAAGCTGACCGACGCCACGTCGGGCGACCGCAGCAGCGCGTCGACGGCGGTCTTGTCACCCTGCAGCACGTTGAACACGCCGTCGGGCAGGCCGGCCTCCCGCCACAGCTCGGCCAGCCAGACCGACGCCGACGGGTCCTTCTCGCTCGGCTTGAGCACCACCGTGTTGCCCGCCGCGATCGCGATCGGGAAGAACCACATCGGCACCATGGCCGGGAAGTTGAACGGGCTGATGATCCCCACCACGCCGAGCGGGTCGCGCCGGGAGTGCACGTCGACGCCCGTCGACGCGTTGCCCGAGTGGCCGCCCTTGAGCAGGTGGGAGATTCCGCAGGCGAACTCGACGACCTCCTGGCCGCGGCTGATCTCGCCGAGCGCGTCGGAGTAGACCTTGCCGTGCTCGGCGGTGATCACGTGGGCCAGCTCGCCCTTGCGGCTGTTGAGCAGCTCGCGGAAGGCGAAGAGCACCTGGGTACGGCGGGCCAGCGACGTCGCCGCCCACGACGCGGCGGCGTCCCTTGCCGCGGCGATGACCAGCTCGGCGTCCTCACGGCTGGCCAGCGCAACACGGCCCGACGTCTCGCCTGTGGCCGGGTTGGTCACCTCGGCCCACCGGTCCGACGAGCCGGCGAACGCCGCGCCGGCGGCCCAATGCGTGATCGTGCTGGTCATCCCTGGCTGCTCCTCGAGTCGTTGGCTCCTCGCCCACCAATCGTCTCTCGGGGTGGGCTGTGCGAGGCCCGTCAGCTTGTAGGTCTTCGGGTCCGCGAGCGACGATGTGTCGGAGATGGTGGCCGGTTCTCGGAGGAGGGGTGAGCGATGGCTGTCCTGTCCGTGGGGGAGGTGCTCGCGATGCCCGCGCTGCGGGCGGCCGGGCCCACGGTGGTCGCGGGTCGGCTGGGACTGGGGCGACAGGTCCGGTGGGTGCACTCCGCCGAGCTCGCCGACATCGCGCCACTGCTCCGCGAGGGCGACCTGCTGCTCAGCACGGGCATCGCGATGCCCGACACGGCCGCGGAGCTGGAGGACCTCGCCGGCAGCCTCGCGCAGTGCGGAGCCGCCGGCCTCGTCATCGAGCTGGGCCGCCGCTGGCAGGCGGTGCCGGGCTCGCTGGTCGAGGCGTGTGAGCGGCTCGGCCTGCCGCTGGTGGCACTGGCGCGCGAGGTCCGGTTCGCCGCGGTCGCGCAGGCGGTTGGTGAGCGGATCGTCGACGAGCAGCTGGCGGAGCTGCGAGAGGCCAAGCGCGTGCACGACACGTTCACCGAGCTGAGCATCGACGAGGCCGGGCCGCGGGAGATCCTGGCGGCGGTGCAGCGCCTGTCCGGCACGGCCGTGGTGCTCGAGAGCGAGCAGCACCAGGTGCTGGACTACCGTGCCGGCGCCGAGGACGTCACCGGCATGCTGGCGAGCTGGGCGGCCCGGTCCCGCGACGTCCGGCTCGACGGGCGCACCACCTGGGACGCGGAGAACGGCTGGCTGGTCACCCGTGTCGGCAAGCGGGACCGCGGCTGGGGCCGCCTGGTGGTCCAGGCCCCCGAGCCGCCGTCGGAACGTCTCGTGGCGATGGCCGAGCGCGCCGCCGCCGCCATCGCTCTGCACCGGCTCCACGACCGGCAGCGGGACAGCATGGTGCGCCGCACGCATCACGAGCTGGTCCTCGCCCTGCTCGCCGATCCCACATCGCCCGACCTGCTGCGCCGGTGCGAGCTGGCCGGACTGCCGACCAGCCGGCGCCAGCTGGTCGGGGTCACCATGCGGCCTCTGGTCGATGCGACAACAACGACCGGTGGACCCGGTGCGCTCTCCGACGAGGTGATCGCGGCCACCGTGCACGCGGCACACCAGCTCAGGGTGCCGGCCCTGGTCTGCGAGCTGGAGGGCGACGTCCGGGCGCTGCTGTCCTTACCCTCGGCGGCCAACGCGCAGCGGTCCGTGGACGACCTGGCGAGCCGGGTGCGCCGCCGGCACCCGGTGGTCGTGGGCGCCGGCCGCCCGGCGACGCGGCCGGCCGAGATCGACCGCACGCTCCGCGAGGCGCAGCACGTCGTGCAGTCGCTGCGCGCCGGAGCAGCCCAGGACGTCGTGCACCGGCTGGAGGACGTGCACCTGCGTGGGCTCCTGGCGATGCTCAGCGACGACGACCGGCTCAGGATGTTCGTCAGCCGGGAGCTCGACCCGCTCCGCGAGCGCGACGAGCTGACGAACGGCGGCCTCCTGGACGCCGTACGCGCGCTGGTGCGCCACCCGGGCAGCAAGTCGCAGGCGGCGGCCAGCCTGCACCTCTCGCGCCCGGTCTTCTACGACCGGCTCGCAAAGGCCGAGCGCGTCCTCGGCGCCGACCTGGACGACCCGGACATCCGGGTGTCCCTGCACGTCGCGCTGGTCGCCGAGGAGGTGGCCCGTCAGGCGGGGGGAGGGGGCGGTCAGGGGATGTAGATCCGTCCGGTCTCCATCGACTCCACGGAGCGCACGAAGGCGTTGCCGACCTCCGCGGAGTCCACGGCGGGGTAGCCGGGCATGGCCGTCGCGTAGGCCTCCCTGGACTCGGTCAGGACGGTGGGGCTGACGACGTTGACCCGGTAGCGGCCCCACAGCTCGCCCGCGCTGGCCCGCACCCACGCCTCCAGTGCGCCGTTGATCGCCGCGGCCACGCTGCCGTTGCGCACCGGCTCTCGGCCCAGGATGCCGCTGGTGAGGGTGAACGACCCGCCCTCGCGGACGACCCTGGTGCCCTGCCGGACCAGCTCGACCTGGCCGAGGAACTTGTCGTTCAGCCCGGCCAGGATCTTCTC
>JBIOYO010000365.1:0-2056 GCA_044870175.1 Nocardioidaceae bacterium
GCGCCCCACAGGCTCATCGCGCGGGCACGTGCGGGTCCGGGGAAGGTGAGCAGGAGCAGCGACATCGCGGCCGGGCTCAAGGCGGCTGCGCCGGCGCCCTGGACGATGCGGCCGCCCAGCAGCATCCACTGGTTCGAGGCGGCCGCTGCGAGGAGGGTGCCGAGAGTGAACGTCGCCAAGCCGCCGATGAACATGCGGCGCCGGCCGAACAGGTCCGCGACCCGCCCGGACAGCACGAACAGGCCGCCGAAGGCGAGGACGTAGGCGTTGACGACCCAGGCGACGCCACCCGGACCGAGCCCGAGGTCGGACTGGACGGACGGCAGCGCGACGTTCACGATCGAGGTGTCGAGCATGACCATGAACTGCGCGGAGACCAGCAGGCCGAGCGCGAGGGGGCGGCGCCGGTCGATGCCCACTCGGTCGGACGTCCTGGGGGCCGGTGGGGTGAGGGTGAGGGTGGTGGTCATCGGGGCCTGCCTGGTTCGAGTCCGGTTGCTGTGTGGCTCCACGGTCTCGTCGGCGGCCACCTGGTCGCGCCGGGAGGATCGCCAGGTTCGGGCCGCGGGCACCGGAAGGCGCCGCAGACCGGAGGGCCGGGAGGTCGACACGGTGTCGTCCTCCCGGCCCTGTCGAGACCGGCTGGCTGCTGCTAGTGCATGCCGTGCCCGTGACCGCCTGCTCCGGGGGTTGCCTGGACCCGCGGGACCACGATGGCGGCGAACGCGGACAGGGCCACCATGGCGACCGCGATGGCAGTGAACACGTGCGGGAAGCCGTTGACCAGCCCGGCCCGGGTGGTCAGGTCGCCGGCGACAGTGGTCAGGGTGGCGACGCCGAGGGCGGCACCGACCTCATGACCGGTCATCATCACGCCGGAGGCGAGTCCGGACTGCTCGTGGCTGATGCCGCCCATGGCCGCGATGGAGATGGCCACGAACATCGGGCCGGTACCGAGCCCGAGCACGATGAAGCCGGGCAGGACGTCGGTCCAGTAGGACGGGTCGGCGTCCATGGTGGCCAGGAGCGCGGCGCCGGCGGCGACGACCAGGAGACCGGCGACCATGAGGTGCTTGGGTCCGACGTGGCCGATGACGTGCGAGGCGGCGGCGGCACCGAGGGTGATGGCGGCGGCCAGCGGCAGGAACTCCAGGCCGGTGACGATGGCCGACGAGCCGAGGACCTGCTGGAGGAACAGCGAGCTGACGAAGATGGCGCCGACGATGCCACCGGTGATGACGGCCATCACCGTGGAGGCCGAGACCAGGGACCGGATGCGCCAGGTGGCCGGCGGGACCAGCGGGGCGGGGACGCGCCGCTCGATGAGGTAGAACGCAGCCAGCAAGGCAGTGGAGACCGTCGAGCCGACGATCGTCTGGGTGGACGTCCAACCGTGGGTGCCGGCGTTCTCGATGGCATAGACCATGGCGACAAGGCCCGTGACCAAGGTGGCGGCACCGGGGATGTCGAGGCTGCGGCGGGCCCGGCTGTCGGCCTGGGTGTCTGCACTGCCGTTGGCGCGGTTGCGTGCGACGGTCCGCAGGCTCAGGGCGGCGGCGACGATGCCGATGGGCACGTTGACGAAGAAGATGGACCGCCAGCCCATGGTCGTGGTCAGCAGGCCGCCGAGGAGCACGCCGGCGGCGATGCCCATGCTGCCGATGGTGCCCCAGACGGCAAGCGCGGTCGCGCGCTGCTTGCCGGTGTAGGTGGTGACGATGATGGACAGGGCAGCGGGGGTCAGCATCGCCGCTCCGGCGCCCTGAGCACCGCGGGAGACGATCATGGTTCCGGCCGAGGACGACATCGCGGAGACCAGGGACGCGGTGGTGAACATGCCCAGGCCGGTCAGGAACATGGTGCGCCGCTCGAACAGGTCGGCCAGACGGCCGCCGAACAGCAGCAGCCCGCCGGACAGCAGCACGTAGGCGGAGACGACCCACTGGTAGTCGCTGCTGGTGAACGACAGGGACTTCCCGATCGAGGGCAGGGCGACGTTCACGACGGAGACATCGAGGATGACCATGAACTGGGCCACCAACATCACGCCGAGGAT
>JBIOYO010000366.1:0-3215 GCA_044870175.1 Nocardioidaceae bacterium
GGTCGCCCTGGCCACCAAGGTGCTGCGCGAGGTGGTGCCCCGATGACGGTCCTGTTCGTCACCGGCACCGACACCGGCGTCGGCAAGACCGTGGTCACCGCCGCGCTGGCCGCGGGCGCCCTCGCCGTCGCCTGCCGTGTGTGCGTCGTGAAGCCGGCTCAGACCGGCGTGCGGTCCGACGAGCCGGGCGACGTCGACGAGGTGGTGCGCCTGGCCGGACAGGTCGACGTGGTCGAGGTGGTGCGGCTGGAGGCGCCGCTGGCACCCGCCACCGCCGCCCGGGTGGCCGGACGGGAGCTGCCGACACTGGCCGAGCAGGTGTCGACCGTGGCCGCGGCCGCCGGTGACCACGACCTGGTGCTCGTGGAGGGGGCCGGCGGGGCGCTGGTGCGCCTCGGTGACGACTTCGGCCTGCTCGACATCGCCCGCGGCGTCACCGGGCTGTCCCCCCAGGTCGTGGTCGTGGCCCGGTCGGGGCTGGGGTCGCTCAACCACGCCGCGCTGACCGTCGAGGCGACGGTACGCCGCGGCGTCGTCGTCTGCGGGGTGGTCATCGGCTCCTGGCCGGCCGACCCGCGGCAGGCCGACGAGCACAACCGGGAGGACCTGCCGTCGTACACCGGCGTGCCGCTGCTCGGCGCGGTCCCGGAGTCCGCCGCCGAGCTGGACCCGAGCGCCTTCCAGGCCGCCGCCGGCGACTGGGTCGGCGAGGCGCTGCACCAGGCCGGGGTGCTCGGCTGACCTCCGCTCAGCTGGTCTCCGCACGGGCGAGCAGCCCGTGGAGCAGCGCGGCCGCGACGTCGGAACGGTCCTCGGCCAGCAGCCCCGCCGGTGCGAGCACGTAGTCGGCGTCGACCACCACCGACGGCCGGTCGGGCAGCTGCCAGCCGCCCTCGGTGGTGAGGTGCCGGGTCAGCGCGCCGGCCGCCGCAGGACCGGCGTGCCGCAGCACCCCGCCCGAGCCGACCAGCAGCCGGACGTCGCGGAGGTCCTTGCCGCTGCGCTCCACGACCCGGCCGTCCGGCCCGACCACCACCCGGGCCCGGCCGGCGTGGCGGCGCAGCGCCAGCCCGGCCGCGGCTCCGGCCAGCGCCAGGTCGTCCTCGCGGGCTGCGGCGTCGGTGGGCAGGTACGCCGGGTCGGCGGCCCTCAGCTCCGCGGCGCGACGAAGCGGGCCGGCGGGGAGCAGCCCGGCCGCCTCCGCCGCCTCGACCGTGGTCGGTGCGCTCCAGCGGATCCCCAGGTCGCCCTCGACGGTGCGCGAGACCGCGGTCGGCGCCACCACCTCACGGCTCAGGCCGGCCGGTCCGGTCGTGGACTCGGGCAGGTCCACGACGCTGTGCACGTCCGTGGTCGCCCCGCCGACGTCCACGACCACCACGTCGCCCGCCTGCCCGGCGAGCAGCTCGACCGCGGCCAGCACCAGGTCCGGCGTGGCGCCGAGGACCATGGCCGCGAACGCCGGGTCGGCGGACAGGTGCTTCCCGCCGATCACGTGGGTGAGGAACATCTCCCGGACCGCCGCCCGGGCCGACGCCGGCGCGAGCACCCCGATCCGCGGTAGCACGTTGTCGGCGAGGACGTACGGCGTCCCGGCGTCGGCGAGCAGGCCGGCCACCTCGTCCCGGGCGGCTGCGTTGCCGGCCACGACCACCGGCGTGGACCAGCGCGCCTCGGACAGCGCCCGCGCGGAGGCGAGCAACACCTCGGCGTTGCCGCCGTCGGTGCCTCCCACCAGCAGCACGACGTCGGGAGCCGAGTCGCGCAGCCCCGCCAGGGTGGCCCGGCCGAGGCCGGCCTGGACGTGCACCACCTTGCCGCCGCTGGACAGGGCCACCCGCCGGCCCGCCTCCGCGCTCACCAGCTCCTCGGTGCCGACCACGGCGATGCGCAGGCCGCCGCCCGCGGAGGAGCAGGCGCGCACCTCGGCGGCCGGCGCAGCCGGCTCCGCGCGCGTCAGGTCCGCCAGGCACGCCCGCCAGCCGTCCATGACGTCGCTCGACGCCGTCGTTGGACGGCTGGTCGTGGCGAGCAGCCGGCCGGCGTCGAGGTCCACCAGCGCCGCCTTGGTGAAGGTCGACCCCACGTCCACGCACACCACGAACCCGCCACTCACGACGCGGCCTCTGCTCCGGCACGACATGGGGTGGGAGGCCGGTGCGGGGCACGCCGGGCCGTCGAGCGTCGCCCCGCCGGTGGTCCCGGGCGCCGCGGTGCGGGGACCGGTGGCCGCCTCCCCAGGGCCCCTGGCTCGCTCCGCGCCGTCACGACCGGGCGGCCAGCGCCTGCGCCCGGGTCAGGGCCTGGTCGAGGTCTGCGACCAGGTCGCCGACCGTCTCGATGCCGACCGAGAGCCGGACCAGGTCGGCGGGGACCTCCAGGTGCGTGCCGGCGACCGAGGCGTGGGTCATCCGGCCCGGGTGCTCGATCAGCGACTCCACGCCGCCGAGCGACTCCCCGAGGGTCCACACGGTCGTGGCCGCGCACACGTCCAGGGCCGCCTCCTCGCCCCCGGCGACCCGGAACGACACGATCCCGCCGTACCCGCGCATCTGCCTGCTCGCCACCGCGTGCCCGGGGTGCGACTCCATCCCGGGGTAGAGCACCTCGGCGACCGCGGGATGACCGGCGAGGAAGCCCGCGACCGCCTCGGCGTTGGCGCAGTGCCGGTCCATCCGGACGCCGAGGGTGCGGATGCCGCGGAGGGTGAGGAACGCGTCGAACGGCGAGGCGACCGCGCCGATTGCGTTCTGGTGGAAGGCCAGCCGCTCGGCGACCTCCTCGTCGCCGGCCACGAGCGCGCCGCCGACCACGTCGGAGTGCCCGCCGACGTACTTCGTGGTCGAGTGCACGACCACGTCGGCACCCAGGGCCAAGGGCTGTTGGAGGTACGGCGACGCGAAGGTGTTGTCGACGACCAGCAGCGCGCCGGCCTCGTGCGCCACCTCTGCCAGCGCGGCGATGTCACCGACGTGGAGCAGCGGGTTTGTCGGCGTCTCCACCCACACCAGGCGGGTCTGCCCCGGGCGGACCGCGGCCCGGTAGGCGTCGACGTCGTCCACCGGCGCGGTGTCGAAGGCCAGCCCCCACGGCTCCTCGACCTTCGCGAACAGCCGGTAGGTGCCGCCGTACGCGTCGTCGGGCACCACGACGTGGTCGCCCGGCCGGCACAGCGCGGCCAGCAGCGTGTGCTCGGCGGCCAGCCCGGACGCGAA
>JBIOYO010000367.1:0-2811 GCA_044870175.1 Nocardioidaceae bacterium
CGACGGGCTGACCGCCTCCTTCGACGGCACCGGCTCCACCGCCAGCGACGGCGCGACCCTCACCGGCTACGCCTGGACCTTCGGCGACGGGGCGACCTCCACCCAGGCCACCCCCCAGCACACCTACCCCGCCGCCGGCACCTACCCGGTCACCCTCACCGTCACCGACAGCCTGGGCGCCACCGGTTCGACCACTCGCGACGTCGTGATCCTGCCCCCCTCGGTACTGGCCTCGGACACCTTCGCCCGCTCGGTGGCGACCGGGTGGGGCACCGCTGACGCCGGCGGCGCCTGGACCGGCACCACCGGGCTGTCCGTCGCCGGCGGTGCCGGCCGGATCACGCTCGGCAGGTCGCAGACCCGGACGGCGACGCTGCCGGTGTCCCTGCGCGACACGGTGTCGCGGTTCGTGGTGACCACGAACAAGGTGCCCAACCGCGGCAGCGTCCAGGCCGGCTACCTGCTCCACCGCACCTCCGCCGGAGAGTACCGAGTCACCGTGCGGTTCGCAGCCGGCGGCGCGGTCAACGTGACGGTCGCCAGGCGGGTCGGCACGACCCAGACCGCGCTCGCCAGCCGGGTCCTGACCGGTTACCAGCACACCGCCGGCAGGAAGCTGAGGGTGCTCGTCGAGGCCGTTCAGGCCGGCTCCGGGACCCGGATCCGGGCGAAGGTGTGGCGGGCCGGCCGAGCCGAGCCGACCGGCTGGACGGTGACAGCTACTGACACCCGGACCGCGCTGCAGGGCAGCGGGCGGGTCGGGTTCTCCGGATACGGCTCGGCGACGATGACCAACGGCCCGGTCGTGGTCTCCATCGACGACCTGACGGTGTCCTAGGCAGCGGGGGGCGGCCCACGTCATGGTGCTTGTGTTTCTCGCCGCCCGTCGGGCGGTGGTCTGCGTGTCGACGGTTCTGGGTTTGACCGTGACCGCGTTGGTGTTGGTGCCGCCGGCCGCGGAGGCCGCCCAGGTGGCTGAGGCTGCTGGGAGCAGTGGTGCGGCGCAGCTGCAGCAGCGGGATCCGGCTGCGACGGTGACGGCGGATCCGTTGCCGACGGTGCAGCTGGACTCGGGGATCGTGTGGGCGCAGACGATGGTGGGCAACGTCGTGTATGCGGGGGGTTCGTTCTCTGCTGTTCGGCCGGCGGGGGCGGCGGCGGGGACGAACCTGACGGCGCGGTCGAATCTGGTGGCCTATGACATCACCACCGGTGGGCTGGTGTCGGGGTGGGCGCCGTCGGTGAACGGGACGGTGAGGGCGGTGGCGGCCTCGCCGGACGGGTCGCGGATCTATGTGGGTGGGTCGTTCACGGTGGCGAACGGGTCGACGCGGTACAACCTGGCGGCGTTCAGCGCCTCGACGGGTGCGTTGGTGAGTGGGTTCGCCGCGCAGGTGGGCGGGTCGTATGTGAACGCGATCGTGGCCACGGGTGGCGCGGTGTACGTGGGTGGGCTGATCGGTGCGGGCAACGGGGTGGCCCGGAAGAACTTCGCGGCGTTCTCGCCGGTCAACGGGGCGTTGTTGGGGTGGGCGCCGACCAGTGACCTGCAGGTGGACGCGATGGTGCTGGACCCGTCGGGGGGCAAGCTGGTCGTGGGTGGCCGGTTCGGGATGGTGAACGAGGTGTCGCAGCGGGGGCTGGTGGCCTTGGACCTGTCCAGCGGCGCGATCGTGCCGTGGGAGGCGCCCAGCACGGTTCGCAACGGCGTGCCGGCGGGTCAGACCTCGGCCGGCAAGACCGGCATCTACGCCCTGACCGCCGACGCCGACACGGTCTACGGCACCGGTTGGGTCTACGCCAACGCCGCGGCGGGGAACCTGGAGGGGATCTTCGCGGCGAGGGCCGGGTCGGGCGCGATCAAGTGGGTCGCGGACTGTCACGGCGATCACTACGGGGTCTACACCGACGGGAGGACCGTCTACTCCACCGGCCACGAGCACGCCTGCGAGACCATCGGCGGCATGCCCCAGAAGTCGGGGACGCCGGGCAACATGCGCAACTCCACGGCGGTGACCACCTCGGTGCAGGGCACGCTGCCCCGGTCGCAGAACGTCAACGCCACCTACGCGGACTGGACGGGCTTTCCCTCACCGGCCGCGGTCGACTGGTATCCGGACTGGTTCACCGGCACCGCGTCGGGGCAGGGTCAGGCCGGCTGGTCGGTCACCGGCAACGGCAGCTACATCTCCGTGGGCGGGGAGTTCCCCGGGGTGAACAACCAGGGCCAGTACGGCCTGGTCCGGTTCGCGCGCAACCCGGGCTCGGGGGCGAGGCAGGGCCCGCGGCTGGACGGGCCGGGCTGGGCGCCGACGGCCAGCAGCCCGAGGGCGGGAACCGCCCTGGTGTCCATCGCGGCGAACTGGGACCGCGACGACCGTGACCTGGCCTACCAGTTCCGCCGGGTCGGCGCCCCGACGCCGTTCGCGACCGTGGTCCGCCGCTCGACGTACTGGCAGCAGCCGCAGGTCCGGGCGACCGAGACCGGCCTCACTCCGGGGGAGAGCTACACCTACCAGGTGCGTGCGGTCGACGGCGACGGCAACGCCGCGACCAGTGGCAGCGTCACCGTGACCGCGTCGGAGGGGACCACCCCGTCCTCCTACGCGACCACGGTCATCGATGACGGCCCGCAGCTGTTCTGGCGGCTGGGCACCGGCTCCACCGCTCCCGACGTGATGGGCACCGCGGCGGGCACGGCCGGGACCGGGGTCACCGACAACACCAGCCCGGCGGTCTCCGGCGACCCCAGCCTGGCGTCGAGCCTCAACGGCACCGCCAACGGCCTGGTGCGCAGCAACGCCGTGGTGG
>JBIOYO010000368.1:0-4416 GCA_044870175.1 Nocardioidaceae bacterium
GATCGGCGCCTGGTCCTGCGTGCCGCCGGGCCCGGCCGGTGCGGCGTCCTCGACCGTGACGCCGGCAGCGTGCGCCTGGAGCAGCAGGTCGTCGCGGCTGGTGCCCAGCTGGTCCAGGTCGCCGAGGGAGATGGTGTCCGCAGGCACGCCGGCCGCGCGGGCGAGGACCACCACCAGGTGCGGCGCGGGTCCGCCGGCCAGTCGCGGACCGGCAACCTGAGCCGCGGGGAGCACCACCTCGTGCTCGCCGGCGGCCTCGTCGCGCCGGACCAGCCCGAGACGCTCGACCCGCAGCCGGCCCCCTGGGATGCGCTGCCGGAAGCCGGGCACGCCCGACGGCTCACCGATCACCGCGCACCTCCCCGAGACCGACCCCGAGAGACCATCCAACCCTGCCGCCCTACCGGGGCCCGTTCCGGGATGGGAATGCCCTGGCCGGGGTCAGTGGATGGCGACCGGCGGCTGCCCCTGGTCGTCGAGGTAGTGCGACTCCTCGTGCTTGCGGGGCAGGAAGAAGACCGGCACCAGTGTCAGGACGACCAGCACCCAAGTGACCCAGTAGGTCTGCGCGAAGGCGTCGGCCGCCGCGGCCAGGCCGCGCTCGACGAGCTCGACGGGCAGCCCGAGCTTCTCGAAGATCGCCGGCTGGGTGTTCGACATGATCGCGGCCTGCGCCTCCGTGAGGCCGTCGGGGAAGCCCGGGATCTGGTCGGTGCCGGGAATGACCTTCGAGGCGTTGAGGTGGTTGGTCAGCAGCACCGAGGTCAGGGCGACGCCGACCGAGCTGGCGATCTGCTGGGTGATGTTGAGCAGCGTGGACCCGCGGGCGACCTCGTGCGACTTCAGCGTGCGCAGGGCGCTGGTGAACAGCGGCATCATGGTGCCGCCCATGCCGAGGCCGAGCACGACCAGGCAGGCGATGATGTAGCCGTACGGCGTGTCCGCCTCGAGCTGGGTGAGCCCGAACATGCCGATGATGATCAGCACCATGCCGAAGGGGACGATCCGCCCGACGGGCATCTTGTCCATCAGCCGGCCGGCGATCGGCATCGTGACCATGGCGCCGAGACCCTGCGGGGCGACCAGCAGGCCGGCATGGAGGGTGGACTCGCCGCGGACCTGCTGGAAGTACGTCGGCACCAGCAGCAGCCCGCCGAAGAACGCCGCGGCGAACATGAACATCGTGATGACCGACACGGCGAGGTTGCGGTCGCGGAACAGCCGCAGGTCCAGCAGCGGGTGCTCTGGGCGGAACGAGTGCCAGACGAACGCCAGCATCAGCGCCACGCCGACCAGCATCGACAGCCACACCCGCGGCGCGGAGAAGTCGCCCCCCTCCGCCGGCAGCGACGAGACGCCGAACAGGAACAGCGCCAGACCCGGCGACATCAGCGCCATGCCCAGGAAGTCGAAGGACTCCGACGGCTCGGGGCGGTCCGGCTCGAGCACCCGCCAGGCGTAGACCAGTGCTATGAGGCCCAACGGCAGGTTGATCAGGAAGATCCAGTGCCAGCTGGCCTGCTGGATCAGCCAGCCGCCGAGGATCGGGCCCATGATCGGGCCGAGCAGCATCGGCACGCCCATGATCGCCATGAGCCGGCCCATCCGGTGCGGCCCGGCGGCCCTGGTCATGATCGTCATGCCGAGCGGCATCAGCATGCCGCCGCCCAGGCCCTGCAGCACCCGGAACCCGATCAGCACGTTGATGGTCCACGCCGTCGCGCACAGAGCCGAGCCGGCGGTGAACAGGAAGATCGCGATCATGTAGGTGCGCTTGGTGCCGAACCGGTCCGCGGCCCAGCCGGTCATCGGGATCACCGTGGCCAGCGCCAGCGTGTACGCCGTCACCGTCCAGGCGACGTGGGAGTAGGCCAGCTCGTTGCCGGGGGTGCTGAACTCGGCCTGGAACGTCGGCAGCGCGACGTTGACGACGGTGATGTCGAGGATCGACATGATCGCCCCGAGGATCACCACGCCGGCGACCTTCAGGACGGCCGCGTCGATGTCGTCCGGGTAGTCGGGGTGGGTCGGGGTGGTCCTGGGCTGGGACGTCATGCGGCCCCCTGTGCGCGTCGTACGGGGTGGATGCACCGGTCAACTGAGCCTAAGTCCGGCCCCCAACCGATTATTCCGCGCCCGGCGCGTCGTCCGAGACCCTCTAGGGTCGACCGCATGAGGCACCACCAGCGGCCCGCGGAGGACGCCGCGCCGAGCATCCAGGGCGCCGTCCACGTCCACTCGGGCAAGGTGCGCGACCTGTACCGGCTCGACGACGGCCGGCTGCTCATGGTGGCCACCGACCGGATCTCAGCGTTCGACTGGGTGCTGCCGACCACGATCCCGGACAAGGGCGTCGTGCTCACCCGGATGTCGCTGTGGTGGTTCGGCCAGCTCGGGCACCTCGTGCCCCACCACGTGCTGTCCACGGACGTCCCCGACGCCGTGCGGGGGCGGGCGGTCGTCTGCGAGCCGCTGGACATGTTCCCCGTGGAGTGCGTGGCCCGTGGCTACCTGACCGGAAGCGGCCTGGCCGACTACCGCGCGCACGGCACGGTCTGCGGCGTCCGCCTGCCGCCGGGCCTGGAGGACGGCAGCCGGCTGGACCGGCCGATCTTCACCCCCGCGACCAAGGCGCCGCAGGGCCAGCACGACGAGAACGTCTCCCTGGAACAGATCGCCACGGACATCGGCGGCGACACCGCGGGCGAGCTCGAGGCGCTCACCCTGGCCATCTACGGCCACGCCGAGCGGCTGGCGGGGGACAGCGGGATCATCGTCGCGGACACGAAGCTGGAGTTCGGCAGCCGCCGTGACGACACCGTTGTCCTCGCCGACGAGGTGCTCACCCCGGACTCCTCCCGGTTCTGGCCGGCCGACCAGTGGCGTCCCGGCCGGCCACAGCCGTCGTACGACAAGCAGATCGTGCGCGACTGGCTCACCTCCCCGGCCAGCGGGTGGGACCGGGACGCCGGCACCCCGCCGCCCCCGCTGCCGGAGGAGGTCGTGGCCCGGACGCGGCAGCGGTACGTCGAGGTGTTCGAGCGGCTCACGGGCGAGACCTTCTGACCCGCGCGAAGCCGTCGCCCGAGCGGCCCGCGTGGGCTAGGTTGAGCCAATCTGCGACCGACGACGGAGGCGAGACGTGCTCAACCTGGCCGTGCTGCTCGAAGACAGCGCCCGCAAGTTCCCGGCCCGCGAGGCGGTGGTGTTCGGGAACGCGCGGCTGACCTACGCGCAGGTGGACGCCGCGGCCAACCAGGTGGCCAACCTGCTGGTCGCCCGCGGCCTGAAGCCGGGCGACAGCGTCGCTCTGACCTGCCCCAACCTGCCGTACTTCCCGGTCGTCTACTACGGCATCCTCAAGGCCGGCTGCGTCGTCGTGCCGCTCAACGTGCTGCTCAAGGGCCGTGAGATCGCCTACCACCTCGGTGACTCCGGTGCCCGTGCGTACTTCTGCTTCCAGGGCACGCCGGACCTCCCGATGGGCACCGAGGGCCACGCCGGTTTCGAGCAGACCGACGGCTGCGAGCACTTCTTCCTGGTCACCGCGGACCCGGCCGCCCCGTCACCGGTGGAGGGCGCGGAGACGATGGGCGAGGCGCTGCGGGGCCAGTCGCCGTCGTTCGAGTCGATGGTCACTACGGAGACCGACACGGCGGTCATCCTCTACACCAGCGGCACGACCGGCCAGCCGAAGGGCGCCGAGCTGAGCCACTCCAACCTGGTGCTGAACGCGCTGTCGTGCACCCGGATGCTGGACGTGCAGACCGGCGAGCGGCACCTTCTCGCGCTGCCGCTGTTCCACTCGTTCGGCTCGACGGTGCAGATGAACGCCGGGTTCGCCACCGCCGCGACGCTGTTCCTGGTGCCCCGCTTCGAGCCGCAGGCCGTCCTGGACCTGCTGCAGACCGAGGAGATCACGTTCTTCGCCGGCGTGCCGACGATGTACTGGGGGCTCCTCGGAGCCCTGGCCGGCAACCCCGACGTGGACGTGGAGCGGATCGCCGCGAACATGCGCATCGCCGTCTCCGGCGGGTCCAGCCTGCCGCTGGAGGTCCTGAAGGAGTTCAAGGCCAGGTTCGGCGTCGACATCATGGAGGGCTACGGGCTGTCGGAGACCTCCCCGGTCGCGACGTTCAACCAGAAGGACCGTCCGCCCAAGCCCGGCTCGATCGGCTACCCCATCTGGGGCGTGGAGCTGAAGCTCGTCGACGACGGCTGGAACACCGTGGAGGGCGCCGACCAGGTCGGTGAGATCGCGATCAAGGGCCACCTGCTGATGAAGGGCTACAAGGGGCGGCCCGAGGCCACCGCCGAGGTGATGCGGGACGGCTGGTTCCGCACCGGCGACCTGGCCCGCTGCGACGAGGACGGCTTCTACTTCATCGTCGACCGGGCCAAGGACATGATCATCCG
>JBIOYO010000369.1:0-2441 GCA_044870175.1 Nocardioidaceae bacterium
TGGGGATCGCAGAACACCATCCGGACGAGGTCCACCTTCTCGAGGTCGTGCTCGACCTGTTCGGCACTGGCTCGGCGAGCGGCGTCCCAGACCCCGAACTCGGCGACGAAGCCGGCCCGGCCGACACTTCCCTCGCCGCTCCGCAGCGCCCACACTCGCGACATCGGTCTCACTCCTCGGGGTCGGTGGTCGGGCCGGAGCAGGTGGCGCCGAGAGCGGCCTCGACCCGTTCGGCCACGGCGAGCACGAGCTCGTCCTCGCCGGCGCCGCCCACGAGCTGCAGCCCGACCGGACGCCCGTCCGCGGTGAGCCCCGCCGGCAGCGAGATCGCGGGCTGGCCGGTCAGGTTGAAGACGTACGTCGAGGGCGTCCACGCCAGCCACAGCAGGTCGTCGGGATCGCTGGCCCACGGTGGCCCGATCGCGTCGGGCGAGAACGGCTCGACGGGAACGGTGGGCATCGCCAGCAGGTCGACGTCCTCCATCAGCGACCCGAGCCTGCGCCGCAGAGCGAGCCTGGCGTCGGCGGCTCGGGCGACGGCCGTCCCGGACAGCGTCCGGCCGTAGCGGATGACGGCTGCGCGTCCCCGGTCGGCGAGTGCGTCGTCCCGGGGGTCGCTGCCGCGGGCCTCCGCCGCCGAGAGCAGGTCCACCAGCGCCGGGTACGGGTCGGCGAAGGGAAGGCCGAGCACCTCGACGTACATCCCGAGCGACTGGAGCGCGGAGCGGGCGCGTTCGCCGGCGCGTCGTACGCCGGCCGTGGTCCCGGGGAACTCCAGCCAGCCGATGCGCAGTGGAGACCGGCGACGAGCCGGCGGCGACGTCCGGAGCCGGGAGTCCGGGTCGTCCGGGTGCGGCCCGCTCATCACCGCCATGACGGCGCGCACGTCGGCGACGCAGCTCGCCAGGGGTCCGAGATGCGCGAGGCCGTCGGCACACGCCGGCACGTAGGGCACGCGGCCGAGCGACGGCTTCCAGCCGACGACACCGCAGAACGCCGCCGGAATGCGCACCGAGCCGGCCCCGTCCGTGCCGAGGGCCACGGTGCACATGCGGGCGGCGACCGAGGCGGCCGCACCGCCGCTGGACCCGCCGGCCGAGTGGGCGGGGAACCGCGGGTTGCGGGTGGCCGGGGCGACCCGGCTGACCGTGCTCGCACTCCACCCGTGCTCCGACGTCGCCGTCTTGCCCACGACAACGGCTCCAGCGGCCCGCAGGCGTGCCACGGCCGGTGCGTCGACGGGCGGACGACGGTTCGGCAGCAGTGAGCCTCGGGTCGTCGGGAGCACGCTCGTCTGGATGAGGTCCTTGACCGAGACGGTCACGCCGAGGAGCGGCTGGTCATGCCACGCCCCGGCGCCGCCGGTCTGGATCCGCCGGTCCGCCTCCTCCGCCTGCGCCCAGGCCTCGTCGCCCGCGACGCTCAGGAAGGCGCCGATCTCGGCGTCGTGCACGCCGATCGCGGTCAGCGACGCATCGAGGAGCTCGACGGCCGATGTGGATCCCTCCATCAGCAGCCGGCGGGTGCGCTGGATGGTGGCGGGGACCGCGGAGCCGGTCGTGACCTCCGTCACGGAGCCGGCTCCTTCAGGGGGCTGGCAGCCGTCCCGGCCGCAGTCGCGAAGGCGCGAGGGTCGAGCACCCACGCCGAGGGGTGCTGGGTGAAGCCGATCCGGGGGTAGTACGGGCTGGCCGCCGGTGCCGACAGGAGCACGACCTTGGCAGCAGGCGCCTCGCGCTGGGTCTGCCTGATCAGGGCCTGCCCGATCCCGGATCGTTGGTGGGGGCCCGACACGGCGATGTCGGACAGGTAGGTGACGTAGGAGAAGTCGGAGACGCTCCGGGCAATGCCGATCAGCTGGTCTGCGAGCCTGCAGACCACGACCAGGTTCGCGTTCTGCAGCATGGTGCGCATCCGGTTCCGGTCCTCCACCGGCCGGCGGTCGCCCAGTCCGGAGGACCGGTAGACCGCGAGCACCTGGTCGAGGTCCAGTGCTCCTCCGTCGACCCGCTCAACAGTCCAGCTCACGAAGCTCCTCCAATCGGGCCAGGACCACGTCGTGGTGGCTGAGGAAGCGCTCCGGAGACGGGACCTCGACCCGCCGACCCACGGTGCGCAGAGTGCCTGCCAGCGACTCTCCGGTGAGGGCGGCGCGGTTCGCTGCCTCCTGCACGGTGCGGTAGGCAGCCTCGCGGTCACCCGGCTCCCTCAGCAGCCCGGCGAGGACGCCGGAGCTCAGCACCACGTCCGTCGACGCCTCCAGCGTGCGGCGCATGCGGCCGGGGAAGACCCGGAGCGTCTCGACCAGGTGGCACGCCGCGCCGGCCAGGTAGTGCGCGAGCGTCAGGCAGTCCGGCAGGACGATGCGCTCGACGGAGGAGTGCGCGAGGTCACGCTCGTGCCACACCGCGACGTCCTCGAGCGCCATCGAGTCGTAGCCG
>JBIOYO010000370.1:0-2504 GCA_044870175.1 Nocardioidaceae bacterium
GCACCAGGGCGACGGCGGTCGCGAGGTCGACGCGCCAGCCCGGATGGACGGCGAGCGGGCGACGCCCTGGCTGGACCCGGAGCCAGCACCCGGCGACGTCGGTGCCCACCCGCAGCGGGCTGGTCGCGCCGCGCAGGTCCGCCGGCCATGACCCCGTGGCGACCAGCGGCCGGTGCGTCACCCCGACCGTCGGCATGTCGAGCTCCGCCCCGAGGTGCAGCGCCAGCCCGGCGCGGCGCGGGTGGTCGCGGGCGGTCCCGTCGAGGAGAACCACGTCCGGCGCCGCGCCGAGCGCGCGGACCGCCTCCTCGAGCAGCGGCCCGACCCGGAGTGCCAGCAGGCCAGGCGTGTACGCCGCCCCCGCCGTCCCGGTCGTGACCTGCCGGTCGACAAGCCGGCCACCCCCGACCAGAACCGCCGCGGCCCAGGCCGGGTCCCCGGCCGATCCCGGCCCGGCGTGGTCGCGCGGGAAGCAGACCCAGCAACCACCGACGCCGGCCGGCCCCGGCGGCGGCGGCCACGGAGTCTGGGGCAGCGAGGCCAGCTCTCGCTGGTGCGCCACCAGGCTCGCGACGTCTCGTGGCCAGGTCAGGGCAGCCACACCGCCGCGTCGTGGGCGAAGACGACCCGTCGTGGGTCGAACTCCAGCAGCCGGCCCATCCACGCCGGCGCCCGCGGCAGCGGCTGCTCCTGCCCGGAGAGCTGCGCCGTGCGCGCCAGGACGTCCGCGCTCCATGCCGACGCGGTGTCGTGCGACTGGCCGGCGAGCACGACGGAGCCGTCGTCGCACTCCACGACCAGCGACTGGTGCCCCTCGACGTGGCCTGGCGTCGGGACCACGTGGACGCCCCGTACCACCTCCGCCTCGCCATCGACCAGCTCGTACCTGGCACCGGGGAAGTCGACCAGGCGCTCGCCGGTGTACCCCCCGGCCCTCGCGGTGGCCAGCTCGCGGCGCTGGCAGACGACCGGGCGCCCCGCGAGCAGGGGGTTTCCCCCGACGTGGTCGAAGTGGAGGTGGCAGTTGACCACCATCCACACCTCGTCCAGGCGCAGCCCGTGCCGCTGCAGCGCATCTGGCAGCGGCGTCCGGAGAGGGCGGTACCACGCCTCGGTCTCGTCGTCGACCACGCCCAGGCCGGTGTCCAGCACGACCAGGCCGTCCGGGTGCGGCACGGCGTACCCGTAGACCGCCTCGACCCGCGGCTGACCCGTACCGGTCTCCTCCGCCGGCCGGACGAACCTGCCGAGGTCCAGCCGCCGCACCTCGTCGACCCTCACCACCCTCACCACGCTAGACGCCGAGCCGTCCCATCTGCCTGCGTGGATCCCGCCGAGCCGTCGTATCTTCCCGTGTGGAGCCTGCCGAGCCGTCGTATCTGCCCGTGTGGATCCCGCCGAGCCGTCGTATCTGCCTGCGTGGATCCCGCCGAGCCGTCCCATCCGCACGGGCGCGGCGCCCGGTTCCATCCACAGGCGGCGAACAGGCGTCGCTGTGCACAGGCTGAGGCGGCGCCGAGGCGAAGGAGTCCCACCGGGTCGAGGCTGGCGGGATGACCCAGCCGCTCTACGAGGACGCCCCCGCGCTGTTGGACGACCGGTTCCCGCTCCCGACCGACGCTCCGTTCACGACTGCGGACGCGCAGCGAGCTGGCATCCGGCGCCCTGTGCTGACCCGGCTAGTCGAGGATGGGCTGCTCCGTAGGCTCCTCAAAGGTGTGTACGTCGCCGCCCAGGTGCCCGACTCCCTCCAGATGCGAGTCAAGGCCTTGAGCCTCGTGGTGCCACGTGGTTCCGCCGCGACGGACTGGACCGCCTGCTGGCTGCACACGGGTATCAGCGCGCCCGGCGGTCATCGGGAAGTGGCGCCCATCTCGGTCTTCCGGGCGACCAGAGGCCGCAGACTTCGCAACGGGCTCTGCGTCAGCGGAGAGCGCACGTTCTTCCGTGGCGATCTCGTGCCGGTCGGCGGGACGCTCCTGGCGACCAGTCCATTGCGCACCGCGTGGGACCTGGGGCGCTTCGAACCTCCCGTGACCGCCCTCGGCGGCATGGACGCGTTGCTTCGGGCCAGCGGTCACGACCGCGAGCAGCTCGCCCAAGGAGTCGAGAGGTTCCGCCGGCAGCGGGGGGTCGTCCAGCTTCGAGCGCTCGCTCCTCTGGTCGACCCGCGCTCAGAGTCACCAGGCGAGTCGGCGCTCCGGCTACGGTGGCTGGAGACCAGCGGCATGCCCCCGCCGGAGCTGCAGATCCCGGTCACAGCACCGGATGGCTTTGCCTCCTTCCGGCTCGACCTGGGCGTCGAGAAGCTTCGCTTGGCCGCGGAGTACGACGGTGAGCGATTCCACGGGGCGGACGCCGCAACGACTGACCGCGCCCGCCGGACCATCTTGGACGACGAGCTTGGTTGGACCGTGCTCGTCTTCCGCCGGGACGACGTCTATGGCGCAGCACAGCAGGCCGGCCGGTTGCTGCGTGCGGGCCTGGTCGCTGCGCGACGTCGC
>JBIOYO010000371.1:0-4807 GCA_044870175.1 Nocardioidaceae bacterium
GCCGTCAGTTGTGGCGCCCCCACCGGCGCGCAGCGCCCTCACGGGTAGCCACAAGTGACGGCTCGACGCACCCCCAGCGGGTCCGGAGCCGGCGGCGTTACGAACGCGACGACGCTGGCGCCTGAACTCCGACCGTGGTCATCCGAGCCGCCAGCCCGTTGTGGCGCCCCCCACCGGCGCGCAGCGCCCTCTCGGGTAGCCACAAGTGACGGCTCGACGCACCCCCAGCGGGTCCGGAGCCGGCGGCTTGGTCTCGGCCGCTCGGGTGGCGGGGTTGTGGCCGATCCATGCGGAGGCGTCCCGTTGTGGTCGATGCCTGCAGGAGGCGTCGGCGTGTCGTTGCGGGCATCGGCCACAAGCCAGCTCGCCGGTGCTCACGGCGTGAGCGGGCCTCGCAGGAACCGGTGGGCGATCTCGGAGGATCCGGCGTAGGTGACGGCGGGGTCGTCGGGGCTGGCCCGTCCCCACAACAGCCGGAACAGCACGTCGGCCGGCGCCTCGACCCTTGCGGGGGCACCCGCGAGGTCCGGCACGACCCGGGGGGCGGGGCTCCGGGGGAGCAGGCCCCACGTCCGGCCCACGTCGGAGGCGACCAGGGCGACCGGAGCGACGAGGTCGGCGGGGCGGTCGCGGGCGGCCATCCACGGCAGGAACACCCGCAGCGCCTCGTCCACGCCGTCCGCGGCCGCCACCGGGTCCAGCGCGCAGGGGACGTTGCGGGCCCGGGCCAGGTCCACGGTGTGCATCGACGTCTCGTGCCACTGGCGGCGGCTCCAGAAGGCCGGGGGACCCGATCCCGACGCGAAGTTCCAGCACGTCGCGGCCGGGTCGACGGCGCGGAGCACCTCGTGGAGGTCCTCCGCCTTGCCGGCGTACCACCGAGCGACCACCTTCGCGCGCCGCCGTGACGGCGGCGCGTCGTGGTGCTGGGCGGCTCTCCGGCCGGTCTCCACCACTGTGGCCGCCCAGCCGTGCTCGTTGCCCAGGTGCACGGCCAGGTCGAGGACCCGCCATCCCGGGCACCCCGGGACGGCGGCGCGCAGGTCCGCCGACGAGAGCAGCCGGGCGAATACCTCCGCTGCGCTCGCGAACCCGTCGACGTCGTCGACGGTCGCGCCGGCGGGGGCCCTCGCACTCACATGTCCATCGTGTCATCGCCGCCGAGGCCCGGTCCCAGGGCTCGATGACGGCGCCGGCGTCTGTGGTCACGAGTCGGGGTCAACCGCCGAGGGTCACCCGTGGGGGGGTCACGCGTCGACGGGATAGTCCCCGGTCACCAGGTACACCACCCGCCGCGCCAGCGACACCGAGTGGTCGGCGATCCGCTCGTAATACCTGCCCAGCAGCGCCACGTCGACGGCCGCCTCCACGCCGTGGTGCCACTCCCCGTCGAACATCGTCTCGAACGACGCCTTGCGCAGACGGTCCATCTCCTCATCCGACCGCTCCAGCTCGCGAGCCGCGTCAACGTCCCGGTCGGCGATGATCTCGGCGGTGTTGCCGACCATGTGCTCGGCGACGTCGGCCATCCGGGCGAAGGTCGGCACCAGCTCGGCCGGCACCGCGAGCTGCGGGAGCCGCAGCCGTGCCACCTTGGCCACGTGCACGGAGAGGTCACCCATCCGTTCCAGGTCGGAGACCATCCGGAGAGCGGCGACCAGCATCCGGAGGTCACCGGCCACTGGCTGCTGCAGGGCGAGCAGCTCGAACGACCGCTCCTCGACCCGCTCGCGGGCCAGGTCGATCGCGACGTCGTCAGAGATCACCGACTCTGCCACGGGGCCGTCCGCGGTGAGCAGGGCCGTCGTGGCCCGGGAGACGGCCCGCTGGACCTGGCGGGTCATGGCGACCAGCTCGTCGACGATGGCGTCCAGCTGGTCGAAGTAGGCATCGCGCATGCCTCGACCGTAGGTCGCGCAGGTGAAGGCTCGGCGACCGGGCATGAACGCCCGGTGAACAGTCGCCCACGCCGCCGCGACGGGTGGCCGCCGAGGCCCGGCGCCACCGCGGCGGCACCCTACGATCGAGGGCGTGGACCCGACCACACAGGCCCTGCTCGCCGCGCTGCTCGGCGCGGTGCTGGGCGCGGGTGTCACGTTCGCGTGGCGGGTGAGCGAACGCACGATGCACGCCTCGTCCGCCGCGGCGGACGGCGCGTCGCTGCCGCCGGGCATCGTGACCGTCCTCAGCGTCCTGCGGTCCAGCGCGCTGGTGGTCGACGAGAACGACGACGTGGTGTCGGCATCGGCCCCGGCGTACGCGCTCGGACTGGTCAGCGAGGGCAGGCTCACCGTCGCCGCGCTGGGGGAGCTCGTGCACGAGGTACGCCGCGACGGCCAGATCCGCGAGACCGAGCTGGTCCTCGACCACGGCCGGGCCGTCCCGACCCGCCTGGTGATCGCGCGGGTCGCCCCCCTGAGCAGCCGGCTCGTGCTCGCGCTGGTCGAGGACCGCACGCGAGAGCGCCGGGTGGAGGCGATCCGCCGGGACTTCGTGGTGAACGTCTCCCACGAGCTGAAGACCCCGGTGGGGGCGCTCAAGCTGCTCGCCGAGGCGGTCCGGGAGGCCGCCGACGACCCGGAGGCGGTGGCCCGCTTCGCAGGCCGGATGCAGACCGAGTCGGCGCGCCTGTCCAACCTGGTGCAGCAGATCATCGAGCTCTCCCGCCTCCAGGGCGACGACCCTCTCGAGCTCCCCGTGCCGGTGCCGGTGGACGCTGCGGTCGACCGCGTGCTGGACCGGGTCGCGATCGAGGCGAAGGCCAGGGACATCGAGCTGGTGCACGGCGGGACCCGGGGCCTGGAGATCCTGGGGAACTCCGACCAGGTCGTCCTGGCGCTGTCCAACCTGGTCGCCAACGCGGTCACGTACTCCCCGGACCGGAGCACGGTCGTCGTCGCGGCCCGGCTCACCGATCCCGGCACGGTGGCGCTCACGGTCACCGACCAGGGCATCGGCATCCCGGCGGAGGAGATCGAGCGGATCTTCGAGCGCTTCTACCGGATCGACCCGGCGCGACACCGGTCCACCGGCGGCACCGGGCTCGGCCTGTCCATCGTGAAGCACGTCGCGGCATCCCACGGCGGCGACATCGCGGTCTGGTCGGTCGAGGGCCAGGGGTCGACGTTCACGCTCAGCCTTCCCGGCCGCGCCGGCACCGACCCACAGGGAGCTCAGCCATGACCCGAGTGCTCGTCGTCGAGGACGAGGAGAGCTACAGCGACGCCCTGGCCTACATGCTGGGCAAGGAGGGCTTCGATGTCTCCGTCGCGGCGACCGGCCCCGACGCGCTGCGCGAGTTCGAGCGGACGGGTGCCGACATCGTGCTCCTGGACCTGATGCTCCCGGGCCTCTCCGGCACCGAGGTGTGCCGACAGATCCGGCAGACCTCGTCGGTGCCGGTGATCATGGTCACCGCCAAGGACAGCGAGGTCGACAAGGTGGTCGGCCTGGAGCTCGGCGCCGACGACTACGTCACCAAGCCGTACTCCCCCCGCGAGCTGGTGGCCCGGATCCGGGCGGTGCTGCGCCGCGGTGCCGACGTCGAGCCGGCCTCGGCCACCCTGGAGGCCGGCCCGGTCCGCATGGACGTCGACCGCCACGTGGTCACCGTGGACGGCGAGAGGAGGAAGCTGCCGCTGAAGGAGTTCGAGCTGCTGGAGATGTTCCTGCGCAACCCGGGCCGGGTGCTGACCCGGGGGCAGCTCATAGACCGGGTGTGGGGGTCGGACTACGTCGGCGACACCAAGACCCTCGACGTCCACGTCAAGCGGCTGCGCGCCAAGATCGAGCCCGACCCCGCCAACCCCCGGCACCTGGTGACCGTCCGGGGCCTGGGCTACAAGATGGATGCCTGAGCGTCGGCACACTCCTGCGACCCTCCCCTTGACGCCGAGCCGTCTTTTCTGCTCCCCCAAAGGCCGCCGAGCCGTCTCTTGTGCACCCTCAGAGTCGGCCGAGCCGGCGTCACCTCCCGGAGCGAGGGACTCGGACGGGGATGAAGATCGGCGTGGAGACCCACGTTGATGGTGCGAACGGAGGTCGGGAAGCCTCCCCGGAACGGCGGCGCGGGCAACCACCCCCTTCGCTCGTTCCTCGCTCCGGGGGGCCTGTCCCATCCACGCCCGCGCCGCCGCCCCGGTCCGGCGCCCCGCCCTCCTCACGTCGCGAACCCGCCGATGGCGGCCGCTCGACCAACTGCTGGGGGCTCTGCCGCCTGCCCACCGGCACCGCGGAGCAGGTGACCACGCTCAGACGGAGCGGACGGTCGCCACCTGGACCAGGCCGGCGAAGACCTCGCCCAGGTCAAGGCCCGCGGCGGTCACCGACAGCGGAACGGTCGAGGTCTCTGTGAGTCCCGGGGCGACGTTGACCTCGAGGAACCACGCCGTGCCGTCGCCGTCGACGATGAGGTCCGAGCGGGACAGGTCGCGCAGGCCCAGGGCCTCGTGCGCGGTCACCGCGACCCGGGTGCATTCGGCGAGGATCTCGTCGTCCAGCTTGGCGGGAACCTCGAACGAGGTGGACCCGGCGGTGTAGCGCGCGGAGTAGTCGTAGACCCCGCCGTCGGCCTCGATCTTCACCACGGGCAGCGCGCGCGGGCCAGAGCCGGTGTCGACGACGGGGACCGCGACCTCGGTCCCGACGACCAGGTGCTCGACCAGGGCGGTGTCGCCGTAGGCGAAGGCGCTCACCATCGCGCTGGGCAGCTCGTCGGCGGAGTGCACCACGGAGCATCCCAGAGCGGAGCCGCTCTTGGCCGGCTTGACCATCAGCGGCAGCCCCATCGAGCTGACCAGCGCCGCCA
>JBIOYO010000372.1:0-3481 GCA_044870175.1 Nocardioidaceae bacterium
CGTTCTACCGCGACCGGTGGAGCCACGACAAGGTGGTCCGGTCGACCCACGGGGTGAACTGCACCGGCTCCTGCTCGTGGAAGGTCTACGTCAAGGACGGGATCATCACCTGGGAGAGCCAGCAGACCGACTACCCCTCGACCGGCCCGGACCGCCCCGAGTACGAGCCCCGTGGCTGCCCCCGCGGCGCCGCGTTCTCCTGGTACACCTACTCCCCGACCCGGGTCCGCTACCCCTACGTCCGCGGCGTGCTGCTGCAGATGTACCGCGAGGGCAAGGCGCAGCACGGCGGTGACCCGGTTGCGGCGTGGGAGCACGTCGTGGCGGACCCCGAGCGCTCCCGGCGGTACAAGGCGGCCCGCGGCAAGGGCGGCCTGGTGCGTGCGACGTGGGACGAGGCGACCGAGATGGTCGCGGCGGCGTACGTCCACACCATCGGCCGGTGGGGCCCGGACCGGGTCGCCGGCTTCTCCCCGATCCCGGCCATGTCGATGGTCTCGCACGCGTCGGGCGCCCGGTTCACCTCGATGGTCGGCGGCACGATGCTGTCGTTCTACGACTGGTACGCCGACCTGCCGGTGGCCTCCCCGCAGGTGTTCGGCGACCAGACCGACGTGCCCGAGTCCGGCGACTGGTGGGACGCCGGCTACCTGGTGATGTGGGGCTCCAACCTCCCGGTGACCCGCACCCCGGACGCCCACTGGATGACCGAGGCGCGCTACCGCGGCCAGAAGGTCATCGCGGTCTCCCCCGACTACGCCGACAACGTGAAGTTCGCCGACGAGTGGCTGGCCGTCACCCCTGGCACGGACGGCGCGCTCGCCCTGGCGATGGGGCACGTCATCCTGCGGGAGTTCTTCGTCGACCGGGAGGTGCCGTACTTCACCGACTACGCCAAGCGCTACACCGACCTGCCGTTCCTGGTCAGCCTCGACCAGGGCGAGGACGGCTCCTGGACGCCCGGCAAGTTCCTCACCGCGGCCGACCTGCCGGCCCACGTCCACGAGGAGAACGCCGCCTTCAAGACCGTGCTGTTCGACGCACGCTCGGACGAGCCCGTGGTGCCGGGCGGGTCGCTGGGGCACCGCTTCGGCGAGTCCGGCGCGGGCCGTTGGAACCTCGACCTGCGGGGCGTCGACCCGAAGCTGTCGCTGCTGGACACCACCGGCGCGGTGGTCGAGGTGCGGCTGCCCACGTTCGGGCCAGACGACGGGTCGGCCGGGTGGCAGCGGCGGGGGGTCCCCGTCCGGCAGGTGGGCCAGAAGGTGGTGACGACGGTCTACGACCTGCTGCTGGCCCAGTACGGCGTCGGGCGGCCGAGCCTGCCGGGCGCGTGGCCGGCGTCGTACGACGACCCCGCCGCGCCGTGCACCCCGGCCTGGCAGGAGCCCATCACCGGCGTGCCCGCGCAGGCGGCGGCCCGCATCGCCAGGGAGTTCGCCCAGAACGCCGAGGACACTAGCGGCCGGTCGATGATCGTCATGGGCGCGGGCACGAACCACTGGTTCCACTCCGACACCATCTACCGGGCGTTCCTGGCGCTGACCACCCTCACCGGCTGCCAGGGCGTCAACGGCGGCGGCTGGGCGCACTACGTCGGACAGGAGAAGTGCCGGCCGATCACCGGGTGGGCGCAGCTCGCCTTCGGCCTGGACTGGTTGCGGCCGCCTCGGCAGATGATCCAGACCGCGTTCTGGTACCTGCACTCCGACCAGTTCCGCTACGACCAGTTCGGTGCGGGCACCCTCGCGGCGCACGCCGGGGCCAACGGCGCCGGACGGTGGTCGGGGCTGACCACCGCGGACCTCATCGCGAAGAGCGCCCGGATGGGCTGGATGCCGTCGTACCCCACCTTCGACCGCAGCCCGCACGACCTGGCCGACGAGGCCGAGGCGGCCGGCACGAGCCCCGCCGAGTACGTCGTGCGGGAGCTGTCGGAGGGCCGCCTCCGCTTCGCGGCCGAGGACCCCGACTCCCCGGAGAACTGGCCGCGCGTGCTCGCGGTGTGGCGGGCCAACCTGCTCGGCTCGTCGGCGAAGGGCAACGAGTACTTCCTGCGGCACGTTCTCGGCACCGACTCCTCGCTGCGTGCCGAGCCGGCCGCCACGGGCGTCCGCCCCTCCGACGTCGTCTGGCATGACCAGGCGCCCGAGGGCAAGCTCGACCTGCTGCTGTCCCTCGACTTCAGGCAGACCAGCACCACGGTCTTCAGCGACGTGGTGCTGCCCGCGGCCACCTGGTATGAGAAGCACGACCTCAACACCACCGACATGCACCCCTACGTGCACTCGTTCAACCCCGCCATAGCGCCGCCTTGGCAGACGCGCAGCGACTGGGACGCCTGGCTCACCATCGCCGCGAAGTTCAGCGAGCTCGCCCAGGGCCGGCTGGACACCCGCAACGACGTGGTCGCGGTGCCCCTCCTGCACGACACCCCGGATGCCATGGCCAACCCGCACGGCGAGGTCCGCGACTGGAAGCTCGGCGAGTGCGACCTCGTGCCCGGGGTCACGATGCCGAAGATCGTGCAGGTCACCCGGGACTACACCGCGGTGGGCGCGCGCATGGCCGCGCTGGGGCCGCTGATGGACTCGCTCGGCACCACCACCAAGGGCATCACGTACGACGTCTCCGCCTCGGTCGACTACCTGCGCCGCAAGAACGGGCCGGTCCGCGGCGGACCGGCCGACGGCCGGCCGTCCCTGGTCCGCGACGTCCATGCCTGCGAGGCGATCCTCGCGCTGTCCGGCACCACCAACGGCCACCTGGCGACACAGGGGTTCAAGACCCTGGAGAGGCGCACCGGCACGCTGCTGCACGACCTGGCGGCCGAGCACGAGGGCAAGCAGATCACTTTCGCCGACACGCAGGCCGCGCCGACGCCGGTGATCACGTCGCCGGAGTGGTCGGGGTCGGAGACGGGCGGGCGCCGCTACTCACCGTTCACGATCAACGTGGAGCGGCTCAAGCCCTGGCACACCCTCACCGGGCGCCAGCACTTCTACCTCGACCACGACTGGATGGCCGAGCTCGGCGAGGGCCTGCCGGTGTACCGGCCGCCGCTGAGCATGGCCGCGCTGTTCGGAGAGCCGAAGGTCGGCGAGGTGGGACCGATGGGCCTCACCGTGCGTTATCTCACTCCGCACAACAAGTGGTCGATCCACTCCGAGTACCAGGACAACCTGTTCATGCTCTCGCTCTCGCGCGGCGGACAGTCGGTGTGGATCTCCGACCGCGACGCCGCGAAGGTCGGCATCCGCGACAACGACTGGATCGAGATGGTCAACCGCAACGGCGTCGTGGCCGCGCGGGCCATCGTCAGCCACCGGATGCCGGAGGGCACGGTCTACATGCACCACGCCCAGGACCGGCTCATCGACGTCCCCCTCACCGAGCGCGACGGCAAGCGCGGCGGCATCCACAACAGCCTCACCCGGGTGCTGATGAAGCCGAACCACATCGTCGGCGGCTACGCCCAGCT
>JBIOYO010000373.1:0-3170 GCA_044870175.1 Nocardioidaceae bacterium
GAGCGGATCGTGTTCATCCGCACGCTGATCACCGGCAAGCAGGGCACCGAGCCGGGCCGGTCGATCGACACGGTCAGCAACACCGGCCAGTACCTGTAGCAGCCGGCGGGCTCAACCAGCGCGGGCCTGGCCGACGTACAGGTAGGTCGCCGCCCTGGCCGGGGCGCACGAGGGGCCGGGCAGGTAGAGGTTGTCCATCCAGCCGGTCTCGAACCCGCCCTGGGCCAGCACCGCCGACGTGGGCCGGTCCAGGTGGCAGCCGGCAAACAGGTTCCGCTGGAGCGGGGTCAACCGGTGCTGCCAGCGGGCGACGGCCGGGTCCGGGCTCAGGCCGTGCTCCACGAACCCCAGCAGCCCCCCCGTGCGCAGCACCCGGCGCACCTCGCCGAGCGCGAGCACCGGGTCGGGGATCGTGCAGAGGCTGAAGGTCACCAGCGCGGAGTCGAAGCTCGAGTCCGGCGCGTCGATGCGGTCCCCGGCGAGACCCACCCGGGTGACCGGGACGGCCGCGGCGGCGACCCGGCCGGCGGCCAGCCGCCAGGCCACGTCGGACGGCTCCACGGCGCCCACCTCGGTGACCGCCGCGGGGAGGTGCGGCAGGTTCCGGCCCGAGCCGAACCCGATATCGAGCATCCGGCCCGACAGGCCCACGCAGGCGCGGGCGCGCAACGAGCGGACCGCATCGATGTCGAGCGTCCTGTCGACCAGCCGAGGCACGACATGCTCACCCCACCAGCCCATCAGCGCACGCCTCCCAACCGGCCGTAGTCCCCGGTCCCCTCACGGGCGAGTCTCTCGAGCAGGGCGCGGGTGTCCGGGACGAACGGCCAGGCCGGGTCGCGAAGCAGCGCGCCCAGCTGCTCCAGCGTCATCCACGCCCCCCAGACCACCTCGGCGTCCGGGAACGCGACCGCCCCGGCCCAGGTCACCTCGAAGCAGTGCTCGACGACCTTGGTGGTGTCGTCGGCGTACGACGACAGCCCGAGGGGCCGCAGCGCCGCACCGGTGACCCCGAGCTCCTCGGCCAGCTCGCGCACCGCCGAGCCGTGCGGGTCCTCGCCGAACCGGAGCATGCCCCCGGCCGCGGCGTCGTGGTGGGACGGGGCCCAGTCCTTGGCCGGCGAGCGCCGGTGCACGTAGATGCGACCCCCGGGGTCACGCACCAGCACGGCGGTGGCGGCGTGCCAGAGGTTGTCGCGGCGTACGACGGTCCGGGGCAGCCCGCCGACGACGGAGCCGCCGGGGTCGACCACCGCCACCAGCTCGTCCGGGACCGCCGCCATGTGCCCAGTGTCACGCCAGGCGGTCGGCGACGGCACGGGGGTGCCCCGGCGTAGGCTCGATCCCGTGAGCGTGCGTCGGGTGATGGGCACCGAGACGGAGTTCGGCATCTCCGTCCAGGGCCAGCCCTCCGCCAACCCCATGGTGGCGTCCTCGCAGGTGGTCAACGCCTACGCCTCGTCCACGCTCCGCGCCCGCCGGGCCCGCTGGGACTTCGAGGAGGAGTCGCCACTGCGGGACGCCCGTGGCTTCGACATGTCGCGTGAGGTCGCCGACCCCTCCCAGCTCACCGACGAGGACCTCGGCCTGGCCAACGTGATCCTCACCAACGGCGCGCGTCTCTACGTCGACCACGCCCACCCGGAGTACTCCACCCCGGAGTGCACCAACCCGCTCGACGTGGTGCGCTGGGACAAGGCCGGCGAGCAGATCATGGTGGACGCGTGCCGGTTCGCGGCGGCGATACCCGGGTCGTCGCCGATCGCGCTGTACAAGAACAACACCGACAACAAGGGCGCGTCGTACGGTGCCCACGAGAACTACCTGATGCGCAGGGCCACGCCCTTCGGCGACATCGTGCGGCACCTCACCCCGTTCTTCGTGAGCCGGCAGGTGGTCTGCGGCGCGGGCCGGGTGGGGATCGGGCAGGACGGCCGCGACCACGGGTTCCAGCTCAGCCAGCGCGCCGACTTCTTCGAGGTCGAGGTGGGCCTGGAGACCACGTTGAAGCGGCCGATCATCAACACCCGCGACGAGCCGCACGCCGACCCGGAGAAGTACCGCCGGCTGCACGTGATCATCGGCGACGCCAACATGGCCGAGGTGTCCCTCTTCCTCAAGGTCGGCACGACCGCGCTGGTGCTGGCGATGATCGAGGCCGGCTTCATCGAGGCGGACCTCGGCGTCGACCAGCCGGTCCGCTCGCTGCGGCAGGTCAGCCACGACCCGGCCCTCCGGCAGCTGCTGACCCTGCGAGACGGGCGCCGCCTGACCGCCGTACAGCTGCAGATGGAGTTCCTCGACCTGGCCCGCAAGTACGTCGAGGACCGGCTCGGCAGCGACGCGGACGACCAGACCCTCGACGTCCTGGCCCGGTGGGAGTCCGTGCTCACCCGGCTGGAGGCCGACCCGATGCTCTGCGCCACCGAGCTGGACTGGGTGGCCAAGCGGGCGCTCCTGGAGCGCTACCGCGACCGCGACGGCCTGGAGTGGGACGACGCGAAGCTGCAGCTGATCGACGTGCAGTACTCCGACGTCCGGCCCGAGCGGGGCCTCTACCACAAGCTGGCGGGGATGGGCCGGATCGAGCGGCTGGTGAGCCCCGACTCGGTGGCCGCCGCGATGCACCACCCGCCCACGGACACCCGGGCCTACTTCCGGGGCCGGTGCCTGGAGAAGTACGCCGACCGGATCGCCGCCGCCTCGTGGGACTCGGTGATCTTCGACCTGCCCGGGCACGAGTCGCTGCAGCGGGTCCCCACGATCGACCCCCTCCGGGGGAGCCGCCGCCACGTGGGGGAGCTGCTCGACGCCAGCGACACCGCCGAGGCTTTGTTCGAGGCGCTGACTCGATAGGGTCGTGGCAGACACTGCCAGGAGGCACCCGATGGCGCAGGAGCACAAGCAGCCCAAGAAGGGCCCGGAGACCGAGCAGGTCTCCGCGGCGACCGAGTCCGACGTCGCCGAGCGCAAGGAGCAGCTCGACGAGGACATCGACGCGATCCTCGACGAGATCGACGAGGTGCTGGAGACCAACGCCGAGGACTTCGTCAAGTCGTTCATCCAGAAGGGCGGCCAGTGACCGCACCCGGCGGCGGGTCGCCCCGGCTGCCCGCGGCGTACCTGACCCCCGGCTCCTCCTCGTTCGCCGACTTCCTCGCCGCCCAGGC
>JBIOYO010000374.1:0-5061 GCA_044870175.1 Nocardioidaceae bacterium
TTCGGCCCGGTCAGCACGGTGCTCGCCTACGACTCCCTCGACGACGCGGTCGCGCTCGCGGCGCGGGGGCGGGGCAGCCTGGTCGCGTCGGTGGTGACCCACGACCCGCAGGTCGCCCGCCACCTCACCCTGGGCCTGGCGCCCTGGCACGGCAGGATCCTGCTGCTGGACCGCGACGACGCCGCCGAGTCCACCGGACACGGCTCCCCGCTGCCGGTGCTCGTGCACGGCGGTCCCGGCCGGGCCGGCGGCGGGGAGGAGCTCGGCGGCATCCGGGGCGTCCTGCAGCACATGCAGCGCACCGCCGTCCAAGGCTCGCCCGACCTGCTCACCGCGGTCACCGGCCGCTGGACGACGGGAGCCCGCCGCACGGTCGGCGACGTGCACCCGTTCCGCAAGAGCCTGGCCGACCTCCGGGTCGGCGACACCATCGCGTCGCCGGCCCGCACGGTGACCCGCGAGGACATCGACCGGTTCGCCGAGCTCACCGGGGACACCTTCTACGCCCACACCGACGAGGAGGCCGCCGCCGCGAACCCGCTCTTCGGCGGCATCGTCGCGCACGGGTACCTGGTCGTGTCGCTGGCCGCGGGGCTCTTCGTCGACCCCGACCCGGGGCCGGTGCTGGCCAACTTCGGCGTCGACAACCTGCGGTTCCTCACCCCGGTCAAGGAGGAGGACGCGATCGCCGTCACGCTCACGGTCAAGCAGATCACCCCGCGTGCGAACGCCGACTACGGCGAGGTGCGCTGGGACGCGCTGGTCACCAACGCGGCCGGCGAGCCGGTGGCGACGTACGACGTGCTCACGCTCGTCGCCAAGGCCTGGCCGGCGTGATGTCCGACGAGGCCGGCCTGGAGCCGATCGAGACCGCCTCGCTGGACGAGCTGCGCGCGCTGCAGCTGGAGCGGCTGCGCGACACGGTGCACCGTGCCTACGAGCGGGTCCCGCACTACCGCGCCGCGTTCGACGCCGCCGGAGTGCACCCCGACGACGTCAAGGACCTCTCCGACCTGGCCAGGCTGCCGTTCACCACGAAGGCGGACCTGCGCGAGGGCTACCCGTACGGCATGCTCGCCGTGCCGCGCGAGGAGGTGGCCCGGCTGCACGCGTCGTCCGGGACGACCGGCCAGCCGACCGTGGTGGGCTACACCGCGGGCGACCTGGACGTGTGGGCGACCGTCATGGCCCGCAGCATCCACGCCGCCGGGGGCAGGCCGGGCGACGTCCTGCACAACGCCTACGGCTACGGGCTGTTCACCGGCGGCCTGGGCGCGCACGCGGGCGCGGAGCGGCTCGGCTGCACGGTGGTGCCGGTGTCGGGCGGGATGACCGAGCGGCAGGTCCGCCTGATCGTCGACCTCGGCCCGCGGGTGATCATGGTCACCCCGTCGTACATGCTCGCCATCGTCGAGGAGATGCAGCGCCAACGCGTCGACCCACGGTCCACCGCACTGCGCATCGGCATCTTCGGCGCCGAGCCCTGGACCGACTCGATGCGCGCCGAGATCGAGCACCTGCTCGGCATCGACGCGGTCGACATCTACGGCCTCTCGGAGGTGATGGGCCCCGGCGTCGCGCAGGAGTGCGTGGAGACCAAGGACGGCCTGCACGTCTGGGAGGACCACTTCTACCCCGAGGTCGTCGACCCGTTCACCGGTGAGGTGCTGCCCGACGGCGAGAAGGGCGAGCTGGTGTTCACCACGCTGACCAAGCAGGCCATGCCGGTGATCCGCTATCGCACCCGCGACCTGACCCGGCTGCTGCCCGGCACCGCCCGCACGATGCGGCGGATGGAGAAGGTCACCGGCCGCACCGACGACATGATCATCCTGCGAGGGGTCAACCTGTTCCCGACCCAGGTCGAGGAGCTGCTGCTCACCCTCCCCGCGCTGAGCCCGCACTTCCAGTGCCTGCTCACCCGTCCGGGCACCCTCGACGAGATGACGGTGCTGGTCGAGCGGCGCGACGACGCCACGGAGGCCGACGCCGGGACCGCCGGCGACCGGCTCACCCACCTTGTGAAGAGCACCATCGGGGTCTCCGTCGGCGTCGAGGTGCGCCCGCCCGGCGGCATCGAGCGGTCGGTGGGCAAGATGCGCCGCATCGTGGACCGGCGCCCGCCACGCTGACCCCCTTGGTCGGCCCGGCGCACCGGCTCCGGTAGAACTAGTGCCGCAGCCTCCGGCGCGGGAGCCGGGCGGCCAGAGCGACACCCGGACACCTGGGCCGCGGTCAGCGGCGGTCCGCGCCCCCGGACCGGGTGGGACAGGAAGCAGACGTGCTCATCGGGATCCTGCGTGAGGCGAGCCCGGGGGAGACGCGGGTGGCCGCGACCCCGGCGACGGTGGTGCAGCTGCGCAAGCTCGGCTACGAGGTCGTTGTCGAGCCGGGTGCGGGGGCGCTGTCGAGCTTCCCGGACGCGGCGTACGTGGAGGCGGGCGCGTCGGTCGGCGACCCGTACGCCGCAGACATCGTGTTCGGGGTGAACGCGCCCTCGACCGACCAGCTGGACCGGCTGCGGCCGGGTGCGACGGTGGTGGCGATCCTGTCCCCGGCGCTGAACCCGGACCTGGTGGCGGACCTCGCCCGGCGGCCGGTCACGGCGCTGGCGATGGACGCGGTGCCGCGGATCTCCCGGGCGCAGTCGCTGGATGTGCTGAGCTCGATGGCGAACATCGCCGGCTACCGGGCGGTCATCGAGGCCGCGCACGCGTTCGGCCGGTTCTTCACCGGGCAGGTGACCGCGGCCGGGAAGGTGCCGCCGGCCAAGGTGCTGGTGGTCGGCGCGGGCGTGGCCGGCCTGGCCGCCATCGGCGCCGCCGGGTCCCTGGGCGCCATGGTGCGGGCGACCGACCCCAGGCCGGAGGTGGCCGACCAGGTCCGGTCGCTGGGCGGGGAGTACCTCTCGATCGAGTCGCCCGAGGTGGAGGTGTCGGCGACCGGCTACGCCAAGGAGATGGGCGAGGACTACAAGGCCCGTGAGGCGCAGCTGTACGCCGAGCAGACCAAGGACGTCGACATCATCATCACCACGGCGCTGATCCCGGGCCGGCCGGCGCCGCGGATCATCACCGCCGGCATGGTGGCCACGATGCGGTCGGGCAGCGTGATCGTGGACATGGCCGCGGCCAACGGCGGCAACGTGGAGGGCACCGTGCCGGGGCAGGCGGTGGTGACCGACAACGGCGTGACGATCATCGGCTACACCGACCTGGCCGGCCGGCTGCCCGCCCAGGCGTCGCAGCTTTACGGCACCAACCTGGTCAACCTGATGAAGCTGCTGACCCCTGGCACGGACGGGGTGAAGGACGGCCAGATGGTGCTGGACCTCGACGACGTGGTGCAGCGGTCCATGACGGTGGTGCGCGACGGTGAGCTGACCTGGCCGCCGCCCCCGGTGCAGGTGTCGGCCGTGCCGGCGCCGTCCGCGGCACCGCCCGCGGTCGTGGAGCCGAAGGCCGCGCGGCCGATGACGCAGGGCCGGCGCTTCGGGGCGGTCGCGGTGGTGGCCGGTGCGCTGTTCGTGCTGGCGGCGTTCTCCCCCTCGGCGCTGCAGCGGCACATCACGGTGTTCGCCCTGGCCATCGTGATCGGCTACTACGTGATCGGCAACGTCCACCACGCGCTGCACACGCCGCTGATGAGCGTGACCAACGCGATCTCCGGGATCATCGTGGTCGGCGCGCTGCTCCAGGTCGGCCAGGGTGACGCGCTGGTCACCGGGCTGGCCTTCGTGGCGATCCTGATCGCGTCCATCAACGTGTTCGGCGGGTTCTCGGTGACCCGGCGGATGCTCGGCATGTTCACCCGGAGCTGAGGAGCACCCGATGACGGTGGAGACTGCCGCCCAGGCGGCGTACCTGGTCGCCGCCCTGCTGTTCATCCTCGCGCTGGCCGGGCTGTCGCGCCACGAGAGCGCGGTGTCGGGGAACACCTTCGGCATCGCCGGGATGGCCCTGGCCCTGGTGGCCACCATCGCCCTGGCGGTCGACCGGGACATCTCCGGGCTCGGGCTGGTGCTGCTGGCGGTCGCGATGGCGGTCGGCGCCACGGTCGGGCTGACCGTGGCCGGGCGGGTCGAGATGACCGGCATGCCCGAGCTGATCGCGATGCTGCACTCCTTCGTCGGTCTGGCCGCGGTGCTGGTCGGCTGGAACGGCTACCTGCACGTGGAGGCCGACCTTGGCCTGCTGGAGGCCCGGCTGCTCCAGCGGGAGGGGCTGCTCGGCATCCACTCCGCCGAGGTCGCGATCGGGGTGTTCATCGGCGCGGTCACCTTCACCGGGTCGATCGTGGCGTTCCTGAAGCTCTCGGCGCGGATCAAGTCCGCTCCGCTGGTGCTGCCGGGCAAGAACGCGCTGAACCTCGGCGCGCTCGCCCTCTTCGCCGTCCTCACCGCCTGGTTCGTCGCCGACCCACAGCTGTGGGTCCTGGTCGCGATCACCGTCATCGCGCTGTTGCTGGGCTGGCACCTGGTCGCCTCCATCGGCGGCGGCGACATGCCCGTGGTGGTGTCGATGCTGAACAGCTACTCCGGCTGGGCCGCGGCCGCCTCGGGGTTCCTGCTGGAGAACGACCTGCTCATCGTCACCGGCGCCCTGGTCGGCTCCTCCGGTGCCTACCTGTCCTACATCATGTGCAAGGCGATGAACCGGTCCTTCATCTCCGTGATCGCCGGCGGCTTCGGCATCGAGGCGGGCCCCGCCGACGCCAAGGACTACGGCGAGCACCGTGAGATCACCGCCGAGGGAGCCGCCGAGCTCCTCGCCGACGCGCGCCACGTCATCGTCACCCCCGGCTACGGCATGGCCGTCGCCCAGGCCCAGTACGGCGTCGCCGAGCTGGCCCGCAAGCTCCGCGAGCACGGCACCGAGGTCCGCTTCGGCATCCACCCCGTGGCCGGCCGGCTCCCCGGCCACATGAACGTCCTCCTCGCCGAGGCCAAGGTCCCCTACGACATCGTCTTGGAGATGGACGAGATCAACGACGACTTCGCCGACACCGCCGTCGTCCTGGTCATCGGCGCCAACGACATCGTCAACCCCGCCGCCACCGACG
>JBIOYO010000375.1:0-2546 GCA_044870175.1 Nocardioidaceae bacterium
CCTTCCACCAGCAGGTCGTCGCGGCCGACGTGATCGTGATGCCGCGCTCCTGCTCCTGCTCCATCCAGTCCATCGTGGCGGCGCCCTCGTGGACCTCGCCGATCTTGTAGTTGATGCCGGTGTAGAAGAGGATCCGCTCGGTGGTGGTGGTCTTGCCGGCGTCGATGTGCGCCATGATGCCGATGTTGCGGACCTTGGTGAGGTCGGTGGTGATGTCGACAGCCACGATTGCGTCCTCTGGCTCGAAGTTCTGGTGGGTGCTGCCTACCGGGCAGGCCGGGCCGGCGCCGTGCGGGATCGCCGCGCGAGGGCGCCGTACCTCACCACCGGTAGTGCGCGAAGGCCTTGTTCGACTCGGCCATCTTGTGGGTGTCCTCGCGACGCTTCACCGCGGCACCCAGGCCGTTGGAGGCGTCGAGGATCTCGTTCATGAGGCGCTCGGCCATGGTCTTCTCCCGGCGCTGCTGGGCGTAGGACACCAGCCAGCGCAGCGACAGCGTCATCGCGCGCGGTCCCTTGACCTCGACCGGCACCTGGTACGTCGCACCGCCCACCCGGCGGCTCTTGACCTCCAACGCCGGCCTGACGTTGTCGAGCGCGCGCTTGAGGGTGACCACCGGGTCGGTGCCGGTCTTCTCCCGGCAGCCCTCCAGCGCGGTGTAGACGATCCGCTGCGCGACCTGCTTCTTGCCGTCGTGGAGGACCTTGCTGACCAGCTGGGTGACGACGGGGCTGCCGTAGACCGGGTCGACGTCGACCGGGCGCTTCGGGGCCGGACCCTTGCGCGGCATCAGCTCTTCTCCTTCTTCGCGCCGTAGCGGCTGCGCGCCTGCTTGCGGTTCTTGACTCCCTGGGTGTCCAGGGACCCGCGGATGATCTTGTAGCGGACGCCGGGGAGGTCCTTCACCCGGCCGCCGCGCACGAGCACGATCGAGTGCTCCTGCAGGTTGTGGCCAACCCCCGGGATGTACGCCGTGACCTCCACCTGGCTGGACAGCCGGACACGGGCGACCTTGCGCAGCGCCGAGTTCGGCTTCTTGGGAGTCGTCGTGTAGACACGCGTGCACACGCCGCGGCGCTGGGGCGAACCCTTCAGTGCGGGCGTCTTGTTCTTCGACACCTTGTCCTGGCGGCCCTTGCGGACCAACTGCTGGATGGTGGGCACCGCGTCGTTCTCTTTCCCTCGATGGTCTGGTGGTTGCTGCTGTCCCGCGCTGCGCGTGCCCGCCGTCGCGGTCATGCGCCCTGCGGGACCGGCCCCGCGGTCGGGCGCGTCGCCCGGCGCGGTCCGTCGCGGTCCTGACCGCGCCGGGACGCCTTTCAAGGGGACACTCCGAGCGCAGCCACACGGCCCGGCTCGGAGCACGCGTCATGACCTGGGCGGACCAGGCACGCCGACCAAGACTACCGGGCGGGTCTGGGGCGGTCAAAACTCGGGCGCAGCCCGAGGAGAGGCGAGCCGGCGGGCTCGGGCGCAGCCCGAGGAGGGGCGAGCCGGCGGGCTCGGGCGCAGCCCGAGGAGAGGCGAGCCGGCGGAACCTCCCGCCGGCGCGGAGCGCCCCCTCCCGGAGGTTGCGCCGGCTCGCCGTTCCCGCGCCGACGTCAGCCGACGCAGCAGACTCCCGGGCGCCGCCTTTTCCCGAGCAGCCTCACAACCCCGGCACCAGCATCTCCAACGCATGCCTGGCCCCGCTGAGCAGCTCCAGGTCGAGGGCGGCGGCGACGGGGACCCAGGCGGCCAGCGCGGTCGAGCCGTCCTCCTCCACCACGTGCGGCGTGACGCCGACGGAGTCCGCCTCGAGCGTGGCGGCGAAGATCACGTGCACGCCGTGGTAGTCCTCGACGACCCCGTCGGACCGTGGGCCGACGAAGTGGCTGGAGTGGACGTCCAGCACACGCCCGGCGCGGATGTGCAGCCCGGTCTCCTCGAAGACCTCACGCACCACGGCGCCACGGGGGTCCTCGCCGTGGTCGACTCCCCCACCGGGGAGGGTCCACCGTCCCTCGATCCGGGTCCGCGACGACATCTGGGTGAGCAGCACCTCGCGGTGCTGCGCACCGTCCCGCAGCAGCAGCGCGTAGGCGGCGAGCCGCTGGCGGCGCGGGAGCGGTGCCGGCACCCCGCCGAGTCTAGGTCCCGCGGTAGGCGCGGTACGGGTCGTCGCTGGGCACGATCTCCTTGCCGAGGGGCAGCAGCGCAAGCGGGATCATCTTGAAGTTGGCGATGCCGAGCGGGATGCCGATGATCGTGAGGCAGAGCAGCAGGCCGGTCAGGGCGTGCTCGATGGCCAGCCAGATGCCGGCGAACACCAGCCAGACGATGTTCCCGATGGTCGACCAGGCGCCGGCCGACGGCTTCTCCACGACGGTCCGGCCGAACGGCCAGAGCACGTAGTTGGCCAGCCGGAACGCCGCGATCCCGAACGGGATCGTGACGATGAGGATGCAGGCGACCACCCCCGCCACGGCGTACCCGATGGCCAGCCACAGTCCGGCCAGCACCAGCCACACGATGTTGAGAAGGGTCCGCACACAGCCAGTGTGCC
>JBIOYO010000376.1:0-8300 GCA_044870175.1 Nocardioidaceae bacterium
TTGGACCCTCCAGGCGGGGCCGGGTATCCTGCAGAGCGGTCCTCGTCGGCCGAGCACCGGGTCCGCCCGGGTCGCGGCACCGGGGACCGTGGTCTGCCTGCCCTCACAGTCGGAAGTGATCCTCGTGCGTCTCGACCCGAGAGCGCCGCTCGTGCTCGACACCCGCGAGCTCGGCCGCCGTCCGGGGTCGCAACGCCTGGTGCGCCGCACGGCGCCGGCGCCGGCAGACCTGGGCATCGAGGTCGTCGGGGTCCCCGAGGGTGCTCCGGTCCGGCTGGACCTCCGGCTGGAGGCGGTGGGCGAGGGCGTGCTGGTCTCCGGGACCGCGTCGGCCGAGCTCGCCGGGGAGTGCGTGCGGTGCCTGGCGGACATGCGCGACTCGGTCGTGGCGGACCTCCAGGAGCTGTTCGTGTACGACGACGACCCCGGCGAGGCGCTCGAGGACGACGAGGAGACCGGCCGACTGCTCGGCGACCTCGCCGACCTCGAGCCGGTGCTGCGCAACGCGGTGGTGCTCGCGCTGCCGTTCCAGCCGCTGTGCCGCGCCGACTGCCCGGGGCTGTGCGCCGAGTGCGGCGCCCGCCTCGCCGACGACCCCGGGCACGAGCACGACCCGGACGCCGACCCCAGGTGGGCGGCGCTGCGGCTCCTCGCCCCTCGGCAGCCCTTGCACGACCCCCGTCCTGGCCCGCACCGTGGCCAGGAGCAGACCAACGGCCGCGTCCGCGGCGAACCGAAGGAGTAGGACCGTGGCCGTCCCCAAGCGCAAGACGTCGCGCAGCAACACCCGGCACCGCCGCTCGCAGTGGAAGGCCTCGGTGCCCACGCTCGTGGACTGCACCAACCCGGCCTGCGGCGCACGTCACCTGCCGCACCGCGCGTGCCAGGAGTGCGGCCAATACGGCGCCCGCGGCGACCGTCGCCAGGTCCTCTAGAGGCACGCCCACGCACGGCATGGGCGAGCCGTACGACGAGCTCCGGCAGGCGCTCGGTGACCCGGCGCTGGACCCCGGGCTGCTGACCCGCGCGCTGACGCACCGGTCCTACGCCTACGAGAACGGCGGCCTCCCGACCAACGAGCGCCTGGAGTTCCTGGGGGACGCTGTGCTCGGCGTCATCGTCACCGAGACGCTGTACCTGCGCCACCCGGACCTGTCCGAGGGCAGGCTGGCCAAGCTCCGCGCCGCCGTGGTGAACGCCCGCGCGCTGGCCGACGTCGCGCGGACGATCGGGCTCGGCGAGCACCTGATGCTGGGCCGCGGTGAGGACACCACGGGTGGGCGGGAGAAGTCGTCGATCCTCTCCGACACCGTCGAGGCCGTCATCGGCGCGGTCTACCTCAGCGGGGGGTTCGAGGCGGCCGGGGCCGTCGTCCACCTGCTGTTCGACCCGCTCATGGAGCACGCCTCCGGGCTCGGCGCCGGTCTGGACTGGAAGACCAGCCTGCAGGAGCTCGCGGCCGTCCATGCCCTGGGCGTGCCCGAGTACGTCCTGGAGGACACCGGCCCCGACCACGCCAAGACGTTCACCGCCCGCGTGCAGGTGGGGGAGGGCACCTACGGCGAGGGAGTGGGCCGGTCCAAGAAGGAGGCCGAGCAGCAGGCCGCCGAGACGGCGTACCGCGAGATCAGCGCCCGCCTGGCCCGCGGCGCGGCCGCGGACTGACCCCGCCGGCGGTCCCGCGTGCCCGAGCTGCCCGAGGTGGAGGTGGTCCGCCGCGGCCTCGCCGACCACGTCGTCGGGCGCAGGCTGACCGGGGTCACGGTGCTGCACCCGCGCCCGGTGCGCCGGCATCTCGCCGGGCCCGAGGACTTCGCCGCCGCGCTCGAGGGCCGCGGGGTCACCGGCGCCCGTCGCCGGGGGAAGTACCTGTGGCTGCCGCTGGACAACGGCGACGCGCTGCTCGCCCATCTGGGCATGAGCGGGCAGTTGCTGGTCCGCCGCCCCGGCGACCCTCCCGACCGGCACCTCCGGGTCCGGTTCGGGCTGGTGGACGGCGCGGCGCCCGCCGGCGGGGTCCGGCGCGAGCTGCGCTTCGCGGACCAGCGGATGTTCGGCGGGCTCGCGGTGTCGCCGGGCGGCGCCGAGCTGCCAGCGGAGATCGCGCACATCGCCCGTGACCCGCTGGACGCCGACTTCGACGACGACGCGTTCGTGGCGGCCGTCCGGCGGCGGTCCAGCGGGGTGAAGCGGATCCTGCTCGACCAGACCGCCGTGTCCGGGGTCGGCAACATCTACGCCGACGAGGCGCTGTGGCGGGCCCGCGTCCACGGCGACCGGCCGGGGTCGCTGCTGCGGCCGCGGCAGGTCCGCGACGTGCTGGCCGGGGTGCGTGCGGTCATGACCGCCGCGCTCGCCCAGGGCGGCACCTCCTTCGACCCGCTGTACGTCGACGTGAACGGCGCCAGCGGGTACTTCGACACCTCGCTGGAGGTGTACGGGCAGGAGGGCCGGCCGTGCTCCCGGTGCGGCACGCCGATCGTCCGCGTGCGGTTCATGAACCGCTCGTCGGCGTACTGCCCGCGCTGCCAGCCGCGGCCTCGGCGACGCGCCGCCCGCACCCCCCGGGATTGACCCTGGCGCGAGCCCGTGGGACGCTTGGACACGAACCCACACCCCCTTCGTTGGCCGTCGAGCGGCCTCCTTGCCCCCGGGTGTGAATGACGACCTCATCCCATCGGAGGACAACACATGGCCAAGGCCCTCCTCGGCTACATGAACGGGACCGACCCCCGTGTCGCGTCCCGGCTCACCGCGGAGAACCGGCGGCTCAGGCAGCAGGTCGAGGACCTCGAGGCGTACGTGCTGCGCCTGCAGTCCCAGAACGACGCCCTCGCTGCCGCAGTGGACGACTCGCCCCTGCTGACCGTGCCGGAGGAGATGCAGCCCGCCTAGGAGACTGCTGACACCGGGTCCACACCGGACCCACCCCCACCCAGCCCGTGCCCCCGTGAAGGGGACACGGGCTGAGTCGTGCTCGGTCGGGGCAGGCGGCTGCTGACACCCGTCACCAGCAGGCCGGGGTCGAGCGGCCCAGGCGCTCGGTGCGGCCCCGAGCCCGTCGAGCGTCGACCACAACCACTCAGCAGTGACCTCTGCGGGTCGGCCCGGCTCTGGGGACGGGCGCGGCTATGGTGGGCGCGCTGCTCCTTCCCCGGCGGCGTCCGACCCGACCCTGCGAGGGAGGCCTGCTCGGTGCACCTGAAGAGCCTCACGCTCCGCGGGTTCAAGTCGTTCGCGTCCACCACCACGCTCGAGCTGGAGCCGGGCATCACCTGCGTCGTCGGACCCAACGGGTCGGGCAAGTCCAACGTGGTCGACGCGCTCGCGTGGGTCATGGGCGAGCAGGGGGCGAAGTCGCTGCGCGGCGGGCGGATGGAGGACGTCATCTTCGCCGGCACCGCCGGGCGTCCGCCGCTCGGGCGGGCGGAGGTGTCGCTGACCATCGACAACACCGACGGCGCGCTGCCGATCGAGTACGCCGAGGTCACCGTCAGCCGGACGATGTTCCGCAGCGGCGGCTCGGAGTACGCCATCAACGGCCGCACCTGCCGGCTGCTCGACGTCCAGGAGCTGCTCTCCGACTCCGGCATCGGCCGGGAGATGCACGTGATCGTGGGCCAGGGCCGGCTCGACTCGGTCCTGCATGCCTCGGCGGAGGAGCGGCGTGGGTTCATCGAGGAGGCGGCCGGGGTCCTCAAGCACCGCAAGCGCAAGGAGAAGGCGCTGCGCAAGCTCGAGGCCACCGACGGCAACCTCACCCGCCTCGCGGACCTGCTGACCGAGATCCGCCGGCAGCTCAGGCCGCTCGGCCGGCAGGCGGAGGTGGCGCGCAAGGCCGCGGTCGTGCAGGCCGACGTCCGCGACGCGCGCGCCCGCCTGCTCGCCGACGAGCTGGTCACTGTGCGCACCGCGCTCGAGGCGGAGCTGGCCGACGAGACCGTGCTGCGGGAGCGACAGGCGCAGGTCGAGGCCGCGATCGCCGCCGCCCGGGCGGAGGAGTCCGCCTGCGAGGCGGCCCTGCGCGACGACCTTCCCGCGATGGCGGCCGCCCAGGAGACCTGGTTCGCGCTGGCCGGTCTCCGCGAGCGGCTCCAGGGCACCGCGCGGCTGGCTGCCGAGCGGGTGCGCAATGCCGCCGAGGAGCCTCCGGTCCCGGCCGGCGCCGACCCCCAGGCACTGCTCGAGGATGCCCGGAGACTGCGGGCGGAGGAGGCGCGGACCGCCGCCGAGGTGGAGCGGCTCCACGAGGCCCTCGACCGCGCCCTTGCCGCTCGCGGAGCGGCCGAGGAGGCGCACGCCGAGGAGGACCGGCGGGTCGCGGGTCTGCTGCGGGCCGCCGCCGACCGGCGTGAGGGCCTGGCCCGCCTCCAGGGGCAGGTCGACACGGCGCGCAGCCGCGCGGCCGCGGCCGAGGAGGAGCTGGACCGGCTCGGGCGGAGCCGTGAGGAGGCGCTGGCCCGGGCACAGCGGGCGGAGCGGGACTTCACCGCGCTGGAGACCCGGATCGCCGGCCTCGATGCCGGAGAGGTCGGCCTGGACGCCGAGCACGAGGCGGCGGCGGCCCAGCTGGGCGATCTGGACGACCGGCTGGCCAAGCTCCGTGCCGAGGGCCAGTCCGCCGACTCCGGGCGCGCGGCGCTCGCCGCCCGGCTGGAGGCGCTGTCACTCGGACTGGACCGCAAGGATGGAGCCGGTGCGCTGCTCGCGGCGAGCGAGCCCGTCTCCGGGCTGCTCGGCTCGGTCGCGGCCCTGGTCTGCGTCCGGCCCGGCTACGAGACCGCGGTGGCGGCCGCCCTCGGCGAGGTCGCCGACGCGCTGGTCGTCGAGCACGCCGGCGTGGCCGCCCAGGCGCTGACCCGGCTGCGCGCCGACGACCTCGGCCGAGCCGGGCTGCTGCTCGGCGCCGGCGACGTCGACGCGGCGGCGTGGCCGGCCCTGCCTCCTCACGCGACGTACGCCGTCGACGTGGTGACTGCTGCCGAACAGCTGCGGCCGGCGCTGGCCAGCGTGTTGTTCAAGGTGGCCGTCGTCGACGACCTCGACACGGCACGCCGCCTGGTCGACGAGCTGCCCGAGCTCACCGCCGTGACCCGCGACGGCGACGTCTGGGGGCGTCACTACGTCGCCGGCGGCTCGGCGGCCGCGCCGAGCCTCCTGGAGGTGCAGGCGGCGGTCGACGAGGCGCGCGACCAGCTCGACGCCGCCACGCACGCCCGTGAGCGGCTCGCCTTCGACCTCGCCCGGCTGGAGGAGGAGCGGGAGCAGGCACGGCAGCGCGTCGACGTCGCGCTGGCCAGGCTGCACGAGTCCGACGCCCATCTTGCCGCCGTGGCAGAGGAGCTGGCGCAGCACGGGTCCGCCGCGCGGGTCGCCCGCGCCGAGGCCGACCGGCTGACCCGTGCCATCGATGCCGCCGACGAGGCTCGAGCCGGGCACGTGCTCGGGCTCGGGGAGCTCGAGCAGCGGCTGGAGGAGGCCCGGGCCGCCCCTGACGAGGAGCCCGGCGGAGGCCTGCTGGAACGGCTGGCCGAGGCGGCCCGGGTCGCGCGCGCCTCCGAGACCGACGCGCGGCTGGCCCTGCGCACCGGCGAGGAGCGCGCCCGAGCGCTGGCCGGCCGGGCCGAGGCGCTCGAACGCACCGCGGCGCAGCAGCGGGATGCCCGGGCGCGCGCCGTCGCGCACCGCGAGCGGGTGCGGCGCGAAGGCCTGGCGGCGCAGGCGGTGGCGGTCGCGGTCCGGCAGGTGCTCGAGCGGCTGGACGGCTCGGTGGCCGCCGCGGCGGCTGAGCGGGCGGCGCTGGAGGCTGCCAGACGCGGTCGCGAGGAGCAGCTGCATGCCTGCCGGGCGTCACTGCGCGACCTCACCGCCGCTCACGATGAGCTGGTCGGCACCGTCCACCGAGACGAGATGGCCCGCACCCAGCAGCGGATGCGCATCGAGCAGCTCTGCGAGCGCGCACTGGAGGAGCTCGGCCTGGACCCCGAGACACTGGTCGGCGACTACGGCCCGCACCAGCCGGTGCCCGTGCTCGTGCCACCCGACGAGACCGGCGAGCCCCCCTCGTCCCACGACCCCGGCGAGCCGACGCCCCGCACGGTCCCCTACGTCCGCGCCGAGCAGGACAAGCGGCTCCGCGCCGCGGAACGCGCACTGGCCGTGCTCGGCAGGGTCAACCCGCTGGCGCTGGAGGAGTTCTCGGCCATGGAGGAGCGGCACCGCTTCCTCACCGAGCAGCTGGAGGACCTGCGCCGCACCCGCAAGGACCTCCTCGACATCGTGCGCGAGGTAGACGAGCGCGTCGAGGAGGTCTTCACCGCCGCATGGCACGACGTCCGCGACGCGTTCGACCGGGTGTTCGCCCGGTTGTTCCCCGGCGGCGAGGGCCGGCTGGTGCTCACCGATCCCGGCGACCTGCTCGGCACGGGGGTCGAGGTCGAGGCGCGGCCCGCGGGCAAGAAGGTCAAGCGGCTCTCGCTGCTGTCCGGCGGTGAACGCTCGCTGGTCGCGGTCGCCTTCCTGGTCTCGTTGTTCTGGGCCCGGCCGTCGCCGTTCTACATCCTCGACGAGGTCGAGGCGGCCCTGGACGACACCAACCTCGGCCGGCTGCTGGAGATCTACGAGGAGCTTCGGGCGACCAGCCAGCTGGTCGTCGTCACCCACCAGAAGCGGACCATGGAGATCGGCGACGCCCTCTACGGCGTCACCATGCGCGACGACGGCGTCTCCACCGTGATCAGCCAGCGGCTCCGCGAGGACGCCGCCGGCTGAGCTCGGCTCCTCGGCGCGTGAGCCTGGTCACGTCCCACGCCCTGCGGTGTCATGCGGCCTTGCGTCTGATGGTTCTATTGGGGCGTCGCACCCGTTCCCGAGGGAAGGCTCGCCGACCGTGCTCTGGATCGTCGTGTTCATGCTGCTCATCCTGGTCGCCGCCGGCCTCGTGGCGGCGTACGTCGCCTACCCCCACCGCGGTCAGCAGGTGCCCCGCCTGCCCTGGCTCGGACGGGCCATGCAGAGGGGCGTCGACCGCCTCCCCACCCTCGACAACCAGCGTCGCTGACACCCGCCCGGGCCGGCCCGCACACCGTGGTTGGATGACCGCGTGGGTGACTACCTCGTCCTGATCGTCGTGATCGCCGTCCTGGCGGTCCTGTGCGTCATCGGCCTCCTCGTCTCCGGCAGGCGCCGTCGTTCGCCCGACCGCGGCACCGACGTGCTGACCCGGCCCGGCACCGCGCCGGAGGCGCCGCCGCGCCCGGACACCGCGGAGCCACGGGTCGGCGAGGACGCCGAGGTCCCTCGCGACACCCCGACCCGCACCGTCGAGGACACCCGCCTCCCCGACCTGGCTCCGGCGCCGGCCCTGGAGCGTCCGGAGAGCACCGCGAGCCGCCTCGTCCGGCTCCGGGAGCGGCTGTCCCGCTCCCAGGGGGCGCTCGGTCGCGGCCTGCTCGCGCTGCTCTCGCGCGAGCGCATCGACGAGGACACCTGGGAGGACATCGAGGACACCTTGCTCACCGCCGACGTCGGGGTCGCGCCGACGCAGGAGCTGGTGGCCCGGCTCCGCACGCGCATGCGCGTGCACGGCAACGCGGCCGCGCCGGTGCGCGACGTGCTCCGCGAGGAGCTGCTCACCCTGGTCGACCCGGGGCTGGACCGGGCGCTGGCGGTCGACCGCACTCCCAGCGGTCCCGCCGTGGTGCTGATGGTGGGCGTCAACGGCACCGGGAAGACCACGACCGTCGGCAAGCTCGCGCGCGTGCTGGTCGCCGAGGACAAGCAGGTGGTCCTCGGCGCCGCCGACACGTTCCGCGCGGCGGCCAGCGAGCAGCTGGCCACCTGGGGCGAGCGGGTCGGCGTGCCCACCGTGCGGGGGCCGGAGGGGTCCGACCCCGCCAGCGTGGCGTTCGAGGCGGTCCGCTCCGGCGTCGAGCTGGAGGCAGACGTGGTCCTCGTCGACACCGCCGGCCGGCTGCAGAACAAGGCCGGTCTCATGGACGAGCTGGGCAAGGTGAAGCGGGTGGTCGAGAAGCAGGTGCCGGTCTCGGAGGTCCTGCTGGTGCTCGACGCCACCACCGGCCAGAACGGCATGACCCAGGCCCGGGTCTTCCGCGAGGTCGTCGACGTCACCGGCATCGTGCTCACCAAGCTCGACGGCTCGGCCAAGGGCGGCATCGTCGTCGCGGTCCAGCGCGAGCTCGGAGTCCCGGTCAAGCTGGTCGGTCTCGGCGAGGGCCCCGACGACCTGGCCCCGTTCGACCCCCGCGCGTTCGTCGACGCCCTGGTCGGCGAGCCGGGCT
>JBIOYO010000377.1:0-4579 GCA_044870175.1 Nocardioidaceae bacterium
TCTCGCCTTCACGGATGTTGAAGGCCAGCACCACCCGGCAGAAGTCGTAGGTGGCGCCGTGGTCGAGGGAGAGGTTGCACGGGCACATCAGCTCACATGAACAGGTCTCGACGTAGCTTCCGGTCAGTCTCCAGGACATCGTGGGCTCCCTCCACTCTCTTCGAGTCTCCGACCGGCGGCGCGACGCGTCAATGGACCGACCGAGCCACCTCACCAGACGTACTTGCCGGGGCCTGGCAGGTGGCGTCTACTGGCGCTGGAGGCCACAGCGGAGGCGATGCGCGGATGAGGAACACCGACCCTCCCATCCGCCGCGGGGCGGCCGCAGGCGCTACGAGTCGTACCGCGGACGAGGAGTGGCTGCAGCTGGCGGCCACGGGTGCGAGCAAGGATGCAGGCGGCGTACCCGTCGACCTGCTGGGGGACTACCTGCCGATGCTGGCCGACGCCGCGACCTTCGGCCGGTTTCCCGGGCCCAAGCAGATCGAGGCCGTACGACACCAGGGCCGTCGCGCCGCGGAACAGGGCATCTCGGTCGGACGAGGGGTCGATCTCTACCTGTCGGCAGCCCGGCGCGTGTGGGGGGAGCTTCCCGCGGTGGTCAGAGAGCGCGACAGAGCGGCCGTCCGAGCGGCCGCTGGGGCGGTGCTGCACGTCATCGACGACGCGGTCGCCGCCTTCGCCGACGGCCATGCCGAGGCCGGCCGCGAGATGGTCCGCCGGGAGGAGGCTCAGCGTCGGGAGCTGGTCGAGGACCTGCTACGCGGGGACGCCCAGCTCAGCAACCTCGTCGAACGAGCCGAGCCCTTCGGCCTCGACCTGACCCGCGCTCATCAGGTTGCGCTCGCACAACCCGGCGTTCAGCTGTCGTCGGTCGCAGCGGCGACGAGGGCACTCGAACGGGTCGTGCTGGACCGCTTCGGGGATCGAGATGTCCTCGTTGCAACCAAGGAAGGATGGGTCGTAGTCATCGCCCTGGCCGATGCGACGGGAGCCTCGCTGACGTCCGCCGGCGTGATGAGAACCGGTGACCTGGGAAGGATCGTCTACGGCGAGCTCAGCCGCTTGCGACGCGGACGGCCGTGGCGCGTCGCTGTCGGCCGAGCACACCCCGGCGCGTATGGGATCGCGCGTTCATACGAGGAGGCTCGTGAGGGCCTGACGATGGCAACGCGCGTGCAGCTGGACCGGCCCATCGTCGAGAGTCGTGACCTTCTCACCTTCCGAGTCCTTGCCCGAGACCAGCCCGCCTTGGTGGACCTCGTGCAGTCGGTACTCACCCCGCTCAACCAGGCACGCGGAGGCGCCAGACCGCTCCTGGAGACGCTTGCCGCCTACTTCGACTCCGGCTGCGTCGCTACAACGACCGCAACCCGGCTCCACCTTTCGGTACGCGCCGTAACCTATCGTCTGGACCGGGTCAAGACACTCACCGGCTTCGACCCCCTCGACCCAGCGCACCGCTACACGCTGCAAACCGCCGTCCTCGGAGCCAAGCTCCTCGGTTGGCCGGAGCGACCGGTGCGTTGACCATGCCGGGGCGCACCGACAGGAACATCCCCGGCGCAGGCCACTGATTCGTGCTGTCACCCCTGTTGTTCCGGTCCGTCCGCCCCATCAGCTCAGGGTCGCAGGCGTATGGCCGGGTCGGCGCCGACGTTCGGCCCTGTCGGTCTGCGCCCCCGGGCGGGATCGTGAGGGGATGACCGCCGGGGTACCTGGGCAGGTCCCACCCGCGGGTCGGGTTTCGGCCGAGCAGTGGGCGCGGCAGCGTCAGCGGTACCTGGACAACCTCAAGGTCCTCCTGATCGCCCTGATCATTGCGGGGCACGCCATCGTCGGCTACTCCGGCCTGGACTGGTGGTCCTACGGCGAGGTGCGCGAGGTCACGCTCTCGCCGGTGACCGAGGTGGTCTTGCTCGTGCTGGCGGGTCCGTTCGCGCTGGTCCTGATCCCCGTGCTGTTCTTGGTCGCGGGCCTGCTAAGCCAGCCCTCGCTGCAGCGCAAAGGCGCCGGCGCGTATGCCCGGGACCGGTTGCTGCGGCTCGGCGTCCCGTTCGCCGTGTTCGTCCTGGTGCTCCAGCCCCTGGCGATGTACGTGATGGAGCGCAGCCTGGCTGGCTACACCGGCTCCTTCTGGGCGTCGCTCCTCGGCCCGGAGCGGATTCTCGACACCGGGCCGTTGTGGTTCGTCGGCGTCCTGATGGTCTTCTCCCTCGGGTACGCCGCTTGGGCGGCGACGCGGCGCGGCAGGTCCGGGGCGGGTCCGAGCCGAGCCGACCGTCTGCAGCCCGACCAGGTCCGCCTGGGCCACCTGCTCCTGCCGGTCGCCGCGGTGACGGTCGCGACGTTCCTGGTACGCCTGGAGTTCCCGTTCAACAGCGAGAACAAGTACCTCGACCTGAACCTGTACCAGTGGCCGGGGTGCCTGGCGATGTTCGCACTCGGCGTCATGGCCGCCAAACGAGGCTGGCTGACGGCGATCCCGGACCGGCTGCGCCGGCAGAGCGGCGTCGCAGCGCTGGTGGCCCTCGTCGTGTTCGGGCTCTATACCGCCTTCGGAGCCCTCGCCGAGGTCGCCGAGGAGACCTGGGGCGGCGGCTGGAACTGGTACGCGCTCGTGTTCGCCACCTTGGAGAGTGCCCTGACGGTGTTCGGGGCGGTGTGGCTGCTCGCCGTGGCGCAGCGGCGGCTGGACCGGCGGCGCTGGTGGGCTGGCCCGGCCGCCAGCCGCAGCGCGTACGGCGCCTTCATCCTGCAGAGCGTCGTGCTGATCGGCCTGGCGATGGCGATGCGCCCGCTGGCGCTGCCGGCCGAGGTCAAGGCGGTCATTCTGGCATCGGCCGGGCTGGCCGGCTCCTTCGGCCTCGCCTGGTTGCTGATCAACCGGGTGCCCGGCGTCGCACGTGTCGTGTGACCGAGAAATGCGATCCCTGGTCGGCGGGCTCCACCCGAAGGACGCCCTGGCAATGCCCATCGAAGGCAGACGATCAGACAAGGAGCATGCGAAGCCATGAGACGACTCGCAGTGGCAGGACTCGCGGCCGTGACACTGTGGATGGCCTCCGGTCCGGCATCCGCCGGCGACGCCGACTACGTCGTCACCGGCGGACCGCACACCGCCGAGCGGAACGAGGACGGCACCACCACCCTCGAGCTCACCGTCTCCAACCTCGGCGACCGTGAGCTCGAGCTGCGCCTTGAGGCCGGGTCCGTGCGCTGCGCCGACGTGACCGGGAGGCCCGCCCTGGAGCCGTATACGTCCGGGGACGTCACGTTCTCTATGGCATGTGAAGCCGGCGGGGAGACGCGGGAGGCCACACTGTCGCCCACCACGGCAGGCCTGTCCCCGGTGCGGGTGCCCGTCGAGTTCACCGTCGAACCTGAGTCCGAGTCCGAGTGGACGGTGCTGTGGTGGTTCCTCGTCGGTGCCCTGGTGGCCGCGGGAAGCGTCGTCGTCGCCTACGGCTTCTGGTTCTTCCACCCGTACGGCAACCTCCAAGAGAAGTCCGAACAGACGGCGACACAGGCGGGCCCGAACCCCGGGACCATTCCTGACCCGGTCGAGCGTGCCGGCCCGACCGTGCCGGTGAAGGAGACGCTCCGGGAGGCCTGGAACGCGCGACACCCCATGACCCAGCTGCCCAGCCTCACCCGGGTCTGGGACTTCAAGAACGACTGGTCCTCCAATGTCGGCCTGGGGGCAGCGCTCTTCACCGCCGTCCTCGCGAACACCGACACGCTGGAGGCCGTCGTCGGCGAGGACGCGACCGGGCCACTGTCAGTGGTGACCGTGGCGGCTGCGATGTCGACGGCACTGGTCGGCACCGGCCCACTGTGGTTGGTGATCTGCAAGCGACGCTACGAGAAGGATCCCGCCGCGACGCACTACACCGTGGGCGGGGTGCTGGTGGCGTCCCTCGCTGTCCTGTGGGGCAGCAACGGACTGATCTTCTCCGTTGCGGCCCTGGTCGACCTGTGGCAGGCCTGGGCTCTGGCCGCTGTCGCCTGCGGCATGCTGCTGCTCTACACCTCCAAGTCCATCCCGATGACCCTGGCCAGAGGAGTCTCGAAGCACGCCGAGGCATCCGGAATGCTGTAGCCCCGAGATGCAGACGTAGGCGGCACACAAGCAACGACGCCCTAGTTCTGATGCCGTCACCAGCGCAGCAGCGCAGCGACCCCGTTGGCGTCGCGGAGGCCGCCCTCGGCCGCGCCTTCGATCGGGCTGATCCGTGCTCCGCTGTTCAGGGCGCGTTCCACCAGCCGTTCGGTGAACCGCGGGTCCGGCCTCCCCGGCTGACCACCTGGCGCGACCTCGTCACCGGCGTACAACGTCCCGTCCGACCCAACGGTGCCCACGTAGCGCACGTGCGGGTCGTACACGAGGTGCTCGACCCTGCCGGCGTTCAACGCCGCGGCCACCTCAGACAGCCCGAGGGCGGCAGTCGCCGCGCCGGCTTCACGCACCCGCTCGATGAGCTGCCCCTCGCGCCGCTTGTGCTGTTCGTGCGCCCACTCGTCCACGGTCGCGGCCAGTGTCGCGTCATCGAGGCCGCTGAGAACCCGCGCGTCGAGG
>JBIOYO010000378.1:0-5726 GCA_044870175.1 Nocardioidaceae bacterium
AGGTCCGACTCGCCGGGAAGCAGCAGCACGTCGTCGTACGTCAGGCCGAGCGCGCCGAACTTCTCGGGTACGCCGACAGGGGTGAGGTTCATTCGGACCTCTCGGGTGGGCGGTGACCCCGAGTGTATCGGCGGCCTTCCTCAGGGGTCAGCCCGAGGAGGCCAGCCGGGGCAGCGGCTTGACGTCGCGCAGGCTCGCCGTGACGGTGATCTGCTCGCCGGCGCAGCGGACCCGGCCGCAGAGCCCGGTCGCCATCACCAGCCCCAGCACGGCGGGGTTGTCCGGGCGGGTGCGCACCACGACCTCCTGGGCCCCGTCGGCGCGCGCGGTCCGCGCGGCGAGGGACAACAGGCGCGTCCCGACGCCGCGACGCTGCCAGCCGTCCTCGACCAGGACGCCGACCTCGAACACGCCGGAGGAGACCGGCTCCAGGGTGGCCAGCCCGACGACCTGCTGGCCGGCGACGGCGAGGAGGCCGCCGGCGGCCAGGCGGCGGGCCTGCTGCAGCCCGGGGCGGGTGTCGGGGGCGCCGAAGCGTCGCGACAGCGTCTCCGCGGAGCACCGGGCCACCATCCGCGCGACCGCCTCGGCGTCCGCGCTGCGACCCAGCCGGAGGCCGGCGTCCCCGAAGGCCAGAGCGGGCGCAACCGGCTTCGACGCCTCCTCCGGTGCCGGCTCCAGGTCGGGCTCCGGCGACCGGCCCAGCAGGTCGGCGGCCACCTCGGCGAACACCGCCGCCCGGGCGTGCTCGGTCGGGGTGAACCCGGTCTGGCGCGCGACCGTGACCGTGTCGTCGCCCACCGAGACGCTGAGCAGGTCGTGCCCGGCGGTGGCGGGGGATCCGGCCAGGGGCTCGGCGTCGAGCAGCTCGGCGAGGACCGGGGCCAGCCGGCCGGGGTCGTCGACCACGTGTCGCAGCGCCTGGAGGTAGCGGGTCGGCGCGTCGGCGAGAGCGTGGGGCGTGCACGACGCCACCACGACGTCCCGGCCGCCGGCGCCCTCGACGAGCTGCCGCAGCTCGCCGTCGGTCCACGACTCCGGCACGCGCATGACCAGCTCGTCGGTGACCCCCTGGGCCCCGGGGAAGATCTGCATGCCGAGGATGTTCGCCCCGCGCAGGCCGCAGCTGTGCGCGAGCCCGGCGAGGGCGCCGGGCCGGTCCGACAGCGTGGTCCGCACTCTCCACAGCATCGCGCCCACCCCGCCCTCTCGTCGTGTTGGGCCCTCTCGTCGTGTGGGGACAGGGTCCCGCAACGGCGTTACCGGCGGGGTACGGCGGTGTTGCGGGCGTGCAACACGGGGCTGCGGGGTCAGCTGCTCCCGCCGACGCCACCGGCGACCACGGCGGTCATGACTGCGGCCATGACGGCTGCGTTGGCTGCGGCGATCGCGTCGCGGACGCCCTTGGCCGCCCAGTCGCCCCCGCTGACCTGCTTCGCCCGCTCCTTCGCGCGGTTGCGGTCCGGCCGGTCGACCACGACGCCCAGCAGGTCGCCGGCGGCCAGCAGACCGACCAGCGGGCCGGTGCGCTCGTCGGCCGGCTGGTCGGCCAGCAGGACGTCGCGCAGCTGCGCGACCAGCGCCTCGCGGCCGGCACCGTCGAGGACGTCGTGGCGGGTCACCGGGAACACCCCCATCACGTGCTCCTCATGGGGCCGCACGCGGCCGGCGGCGGTCAGGGCGTCATACGCCGCCTGTCGCGCCTTCCTCGCCAGACGGGTGACCACGCTCTGCGCCTTGGCCGGCTTGCGGCCGCGCAGCCGGGCCAGCCCCTGCTCCAGTAGCGGGTCGGAGACCGGCGCCGGGTTCGCCACCACGACCCGGGCCTTCCGCCCCTCGCCCTCCAGCCTCACCGCCCCAGCCGCCACCAGGTCGAGCAGGAGGGCTCCGCCGACCACCGCGTCCGGGGCCGCCGACCCCTTGCGCGCCTTCCCGCTCCCCGGGTCGGTGGTCAGCAGGACCAGGTCGGTGAGGGTCGACATGCCGCCAGGCTACCGACCGGTAGGTCACAGCAGCAGCCAGCCACCGTCGACGTACAGGTCGACGCCGTTGACCGAGCGGTTACGGACCAGGAAGTCCACGGCGTCGACGATGTCGGCGGTCGTCACGTTGCGGCCCGTGGGTGTGTGCTCGCGGACCCGGGCGGTGGCCTCCTCCTTGCCCGACCAGAACGGGCTGTCCGCCACGATGCCCGGGTGGATCGCGTTGACCCGGCGCGGGCTGAGCTCCAGCGCGAGCGTACGAACCAGGCCGGTGACCCCGCCGTTGACCGTGGACACCGTGGTGGAGCCGGGGTACGGCCGGTCCTTGGCGCGGCCGCCGAACAGCAGCACGGAGCCGTCGGGGGACAGTCGGTCGGCGAGCGCGCTGACCACGGCGGGGTAGCCGACCAGCTTCATGGTGGTCAGGTAGCGGGCTCCGGCGATGTCGTAGGCCGCGATCGAGCTCGCGTCGCGGGCGATGGCCGAGAGGACCAGGTGGTCCACCGCGCCGACGTCCGCCAGCGCGCCGGCGACCTGCTCCGGGGCGGAGAGGTCCAGGGCGATGCCGTGGATGTCTCCGTTCACCTCCTCGGCCAGGTCCGCGGCGACCGCCTCGGCGCGGGCGGCGTCCCGGCCGGTGAGCAGGACCGACCAGCCGTCGGCGGCGTACCGGCGGCAGACCGCGAGGCCGAGCCCCGACGTGCCGCCCACCATGAGCAACGTCGTCATGTCCGGGTCACTCCCTCCAGGTAGTCCCAGTCGCGGGCGAAGCGGTAGGAGTACCGCGGTGGCGGCTGCGGCGCCTGGGTCTCCAACCACCGCAGCGGGCCGTCGCCCAGGTTCCGGAAGCCGTGCACGCAGCCCACCCCGGCCCAGGCGACGTCGCCGGGGCCGAGCTCGTAGCGCTGTGCGTCGAAGGTGCCCTCCCCGCGGCCTTCGAGGAAGTAGTAGGTCTCCTCGAACGGGTGGTCGTGCGCGCCGGCGACACCGTCGGGTGCGTACTGGACCATGAACATCGTGGCGAGTGTGGCCCCGAGGTCGGAGTCCACCATCAGCTTCACGGTGATGCCGCTGTAGACGAGCAGCGCGGTGCGCATGCTGGCCGACACCGCCAGCAGCTCCTGTCCCTGGAGCGCGGGGTCCATGTGCACAGGGGCGATGCTGCCGTACGACCGGGTGCGAGGGTCGCGGACGTCGAGCTCGACGGGGTCGGCGTACGCCGGGTCCGGCACCCGGTAGGTGTCGTCGGCGTGGCCGGCCCGCGGCGCCGGCGCCTGCATCTCCAGCCAGCGGAGCGGCCCGGCGGCGTCGTTGCGCCAGCGGTGCGGCATCCCGACCGGGACCAGGCCGTAGGCGCCGGCCCGGACGCGGTGGGACCCGTCGGCCGTGTCCACCACGCCAACGCCGTCCACGACGTGGAAGCTCTCCTCGAAGGAGTGCACGTGGGTCGGCAGTGACCCTCCCGGGTCCAGCTCGCACAGCGCGAAGCCGGTGTGCACCGCGCCATCCGCCTCGCCGACCAGGGACGCCCGGCGATGCCCGGTGGATCCGGCAGCCCAGCCGCCGGGGGCCACCGGAGGGACCTCGCCGGCCCGGCGGACCAGGTGGCCGCCGCTCACCGCGTCCCCCTCACTGCGCCTCCTTCACTGCGTCCCCCTCACTGGGCCCGGTCCGCGACCGCACCGATGAGGTAGTCGCGAGATGCCTCGACGTCGGCGCGAGCCTTGTCGACGTCGGCGACCAGCCTGCCCCCGCGCTTCCTCACCTCGCCGGCGACCAGGACGGTGTCGACGTTCGAGACGTCGGCGGACAGGACGACCGCGGCCACCGGGTCGATGACCGGCGCGATGTTGAGCGACCGGGCCTCGATCACCACGACGTCGGCCTGCTTGCCGGGGGTGAGCGAGCCGGTCCGCTCCTCGACGCCGGCGACGTACGCGCCGTCGACGGTGGCCGCCTGGAGGATCTGCCGCGCGGTCAGCACGTCCTTGGGCACCTGCTCGTTGGGCTCGTACTTCTCCTCGTGCACCCGCCCCCGGTCGGTGCCGAACGCGGAGCGCATCTGCGTGAACATGTCTCCCGGCACCGTCGTCACGACGTCGATGGACAGGCTCGGCCGCAGGCCCAGGCCGCGTGACCTCAGCAGCGGCGGCCAGCCGTGTCCCATCTGCACCTCGACCTGCGGCGCGACCGAGATCCGGCCGCCGGTCTCCTTGACCAGCTGCCACTCCTCGTCGCTGAGATGGCAGCAGTGGATGTACGTCGTGTCGGGGCCGAGCAGGCCGAGGCCGTCCAGCGCCTTCACCATGCCGAACCGGCCGGCCAGCCGGCCCATCGCGACGTGCACGGTGATTGGGATGCCGAGCTCCCTGGCCAGCCCCCACTCGCTGGTCACCACCTCGTCGGTGCAGAAGCCGGTGCCACGGGTGGCCAGGCCCATGGTCAGCAGGCCGCCGTCGGAGGCGAAGTAGCTCTCGCGCACCCGGCGGACGTCGTCGGGCGGCACCGCGATCCTCGACTCGAACCAGTAGTCCGCCAACGAGAGGTTGGCGCTGCCGTAGGCGTACTGCGCGCGGATGCCGGTCTCCTGCAGCGCCGTCACCGCGGCGTCGGGATGCTCGGGGGTGTTGTTGATGTGCGACCAGTCGACGAGGGTGGTGATGCCTGCGTTGAGGCACTCCAGCGAGCCGGCGACGTTGCTGGCGTGCACGTCCTCGGCCCGGTAGACCGGCGCGAACGTGTCGAGCACCTCGACGAAGTAGTCGTCCAGGGTGGCATCGGGCGCGCACCCGCGGATCGCCGCCTCCCAGGTGTGCCGGTGGGTGTCGACGAAGCCGGGGATCACGATGCAGCCCTCCGCGTCGATCACCTCGGCGTCGACGTCGGAGTCCCCGCTGATGTCCGGCCGTACGGCGAGGATGCGGTCGTCCTCGACGAGCACGTCGCCGACCAGGTCGCCGATGTCGGGGTCCATGCTCACCACGGACCCCCCACGGATCAGTCTCTTCGTTGTCATCTGCCACCGCTCCTTCGTCGTGACTAGAACTGGACGACCCCGCGCACCGTGTCCACGACGCGGTCCACCGTGGGGATCACCACGTCCTCCAACGCGTCGGCGAACGGCAGCGGCACGCACTCGGCGGCCACCCGGCGCACCGGCGCGTCGAGCGTCTCGAACCCCTCGTCGACGACGACGGAGACGACGGTGCCGCCCCACCCGCCCTGGTAGGGGTTCTCCTCGACCACGACCAGCCGCGAGGTGCGGGCGACCGACGCCAGCACGGCGGCCGCGTCGAGCGGCACCAGGCAGCGTAGGTCGACGACCTCGGCCTCGATGCCGTCCTCGGCGAGCCGGGCCGCCGCTGCCAGAGCGGTGGGGACCGTCGCGGCCAGCGCGACCAGCGTGACGTCGCCGCCCGGGCGGACGACGGCGGCCTCGCCCAGCGCTACGACGTGGTCCGGCGGCGCCGGCTCGCCCTTGCTGGCGAACAGCCCCTTGTGCTCCAAGAACACCACCGGGTCGTCGCTGCGCACGGCCGACGCCATGAGCCCGACCACGTCCGCGGGGGTCGACGGAGCGGCGATCTTGAGACCCGGCACCGACAGCAGCCAGCTCTCGACCGCCTGGGAGTGCTGCGCGCCGAAGCCCAGCCCCCCGCCGTTGGCGGTCCGCACGACGAGCGGCACGGTGACCTGCCCGCCGGTCATGTAGCGCATCTTCGGGATCTCGTTGGCCAGGTAGTC
>JBIOYO010000379.1:0-3648 GCA_044870175.1 Nocardioidaceae bacterium
CGCTCCCTGCCACACACCGCCGAGCTGGCTCTTCCTCCCGGCCAGACACCGCCGAGCCGGCTCCTGCTCCCAGCCACACACCGCCGAGCCGGCTCCTGCTCCCGGCCACACACCGCCGAGCCGGCTCCTACTCCCGGCCACACACCGCCGAGCCGGCTGCTACTCCCGGCCACACACCGCCGACCAGACGGGAGGTCACGCCGACTCGACCCACCGCCCGCAGGAAGTCACGCCGACTCGACCCACCGCCCGCAGGAAGTCACGCCGACTCGACCCACCGCCCACGGGAAGTCACGCCGACTCGACCCACCGCCCGCGGGAAGTCACGCCGACTCGGCCCACCGCCCGCAGGAGGCCACGCCGACTCGGCGGAGGGGGGTCAGCCGGGGGTCTCGCCGAAGTGGGGGACACGGCCGGAGTGGGTGAAGCCGACGGCGTGCACCGTGGGGGTGGAGGAGGCCCCGAAGGAGGCTGGGGTCGCGGTGAGGGTGACGCGGTACTGCAGGAACCGGCCGGACCGCCCCAGCACCGCCCCGTTGCCCTTGGCCGAGGTCCAGGCGGACCAGGTGCGGTCGGGGGCCGGCCGGCTGCCGGTCCGAACCTGGACCGCGACCCTGCTGCCCGGCGGCACGGACGCCTGCAGCACGACGCGGCGCCAGTGCACCTTCTGGCCGGCGTCGGTCACCCGGGAGACGTAGGAGCCGGTCCCCGGTCCCGACAACGTCAGGGCGCCGAACCCGGCCGAGGTCACCATCATGCGTCCCTGCAGGCGTCCGGTCCGCAGCTCCAGCTCGGTCTGGACGGCCACGCCGTGACCCACCGTGCGCAGGCGCAGCGGAGCGCTGCTCGACGCGTTGCCGGACGCGTCCGTCGAGCCCACCCGCAGCCAGTAGGTCCGGTTGGGCAGCAGTTCTGTCAGGACGACAAGATGTCTGGTGGTGACGTCGCTGTCGACCCGGTCCCGAGCGAGGCGGCCTGGCGCCGCCCCGAAGCGGACCCGTGACGTGGAGGGCTCGTCGGTGCGCCATTCCACCCGGGCGGTGCCGTCGGGCAGCGAGAACGCCGACACCGCGCGGATCGCCGGTGGCCTCGCGTCGGCGCGAGCGGTGGTGAACGTCGCGGGCGGGCGGTCACGGGCGGGCCAGACCTGGACGTTCCCGGCGGCGTCGGTCGAGGTCACGCGGTAGAAGTACCGCTGCCCGGGCCGCAGGCCCGCCACGCCGAGCCGGTGCGACTGGGTCCTCCCCCCGGCCTGCCCGCGGACGACGAGCCGGTCCGGGCTGGTGCCGACGCGCGCCGTCGAGGTCGCCGGCTCGTCGGTGCGCCAGCTGAGCGTGGCCGCCTCGTCGGTGGTCGCGGCGCGGGCTCCGCCGACGACGCGCAGCCCGGGCCCGCCCGCGCCGTACACCGCCGCGTAGCTGCCCGCGGACGCTGAGAAGAAGGCGTACTGCTGTCCCTTGACAGTGGCGGTGGTGAACGACACCGGCGTGCCGGCCCGCTCCACCGAGGACAGCACCCGGCCACCCGGACCGACCGTCGGCACCATCGCGGTCAGCTGGGTCGCCCCGGCGCCCACTCCCACGCTGAAGGTCAGGGTGGACCCGCTCCACGCGAGGTCGGAGAACGACGACGCGTTGCGGCCGTCCAGCCACGTGAGCAGCTGACGCGCGGTGACCACCGGGACGCCGCGCTCCTGGGCCGAGGCCAGCGCCTCGGTGTCCTGGAAGGTGCTCGCCTGGTCGGTGTGCAGGTTCGCGGTGAAGGCGCCGTAGTACCCCTGCGTCCCGAGTGCACGGTCGAACAGCGTGTCCGGTGTGAACGGGTAGCTCTGGTCGGACTCGTCGGTCATCGCGGTGTTGGCCTGGTAGACGTCGAGCAGGGAGCCGTCGGTGTCGGTGAACCGCATCGGGATGCCGGACCCGTTCATGAAGCCGGGCCGGTCCGCCAGCCACGAGCCGGGGTAGTAGTAGTAGTTGGTGTCCAGCCGGATCCCGCTGGCCAGCTCCGCCTTCGGCTGGGAGACCCAGTCGCTCCAGACGATGCAGTGGTAACGGCTGGTCGTCGGCGACGGGATGCTGCTGTAGACCGCGCGCCACGACGTCAGCTGAGAGGTGTACGTCGACTGCAGGTTGGCCAGCGACGTGTAGTTGGCGCAGCTGTTCTGCGGGTGCAGCCCGACCTCGAACCCCTGCCCCTGGAACGCCGACGCCTGGGCGTTGGTCAGCGGGGAGTTCGGGTAGACGTAGGAGGTGAACCGGGCGCACTCCCACAGCGCCACCGTGCAGGACTGTGGGCTGGCCGCCGCGTAGGTGCTGAACCGGCCCGCGGTCCCTCCGCCGGCGTGGTCGTCACCGGTGGCGACGAGCACCGCCTTGTGGGTCTTGGGGAAGTACCAGAAGCGCGGCAGCGGCAGCCGGTCGCGGTTCATCACCGTGACGAGGTTGGCCAGCAGCCGCTGCTGCTCGTCGGCCTGGGGGATCTGCACCTTTGCGAGGTTCACCCAGTCGGCGCTGCTGCCGCCGAAGAACAGGTCGTTGGACCGGTTCGGGGTCAGCCCGTCGCGGTTCTGCCCGGCCCAGGCCGGGTTGCCCTGCCTGGTCTGGATGACCGACCGGGCCAGGTCGAAGGCGAAGACCGAGACCTGCCCGCCGTTGGCCCCGACGCTGCGCAGCGTCACGGCCGGCTGGCCGGTCGACGCCGTCGCAGTGGTGTAGAGGGTGGCCACGGTGCTGGCGCCGTTGAGCGTGTACCGGTTGGCCGTCCCGTGGAACTGCATCGTCTCCGCCGTGATGCCGGCGCCGGGCTCGGTGGCCGTGGCGACCGCGAGATAGCCCTCGCTCACGGTGCCGGTGGCCGCCGTCAGCCCGGCCAGGCCCAGCAGCCGGCTGTCCGGTCGCATCGCCACCAGGTTCCCCCCGGCGTTCACCCAGTCGGTGAGCGCGGTGACCTGCGCGTCGGTGATCGCGACGTCGCCGAGGACGACCACCGAGTAGCCGGCGAGCGCCACGGCGGTGAGATCGGTGTTCTTGACGGTGGCGAACTCGTTGAGCCCCTCCGCCCGGGCGATCTCCGCGAGGTACGACGAGGACGGGTTGGCTGTGCTCGTGACCAGCGCGACCGGCCCGCCGGGTCCCTGGTCGATGGGCGGAGGCGGCGGCGCGGCGGTCTGGAAGGTCCAGGTGACCTGGCTCATCGTGTTGCCACTGGCGTCCTGGGCGCCCCCCAGCGTGACCGTGTAGCTCGCAGAGTACGCCAGGGCGGCGGACGGCGTCAGCGTCACGGTCGACGTGCCCGCGTCGTAGGCCGTCGTGGAGGCGACGGTCTGCCCGGCCTGGTTGCGCAGCACCATCGAGACCGACCCGGGCACGACGCTCTCGTTGAACGTCGCCGACGGGCGCACCGTCGTCGCCACACCGGTCGCGCCGTCCGCGGGAGCCTTGTCGGCGACGCTCGGCGGGACGGTGTCGGTGGCGGTCTCGGCGAAGACCACGTCGACCCAGTAGTTCTCGCTGTTGAAGGACAGGTTGGGGAACGCGCCGGCCGTGCTGGTGTAGCGGTAGACGCCGTTGCCGCCCGACGACGCGTTGGACAGCGCGGTCAACGGCCCCCGGGTGGTGTTGGCGGTGAAGTAGCCGGTGGTGACGGCGT
>JBIOYO010000380.1:0-10702 GCA_044870175.1 Nocardioidaceae bacterium
CCCTCCCGCGCGCGGTAGGCCAGCGCGGAGACGGAGTTCGCGCTCATCCCCAGCAACGGCGCGATCTCCGCCGGCTTCTGCCCCTCGACCTCCAGGTGCCACAGCACCATCTGCCACCGCTCGGGAAGAGACGCGAAGGCCTTCGCCGCGGCGGCGCTCTCGAACCCCTCCACCGCCGTGTCCCGGAACGGCACCCCCGGGTCGAAGGCGCTCATGTCGTCGGACGTGGTGAGCTTCGACTGCGCGCGGATCCGGTCCACGTGCAGTCGGCGCACGGCCGTGAGCAGGTAGGCGCGGAACGCCACGTCGGGACCTCCGCCCGACTGCAGCACGGGCAGCACCCTGGCGAACGCGTCGGAGACCAGGTCGTCCGCGTCCGGGCCGCGAGCCAGCTGGCGGGCCAGCCGTCGAGCGGCTCCCACGTGCCGCTCGTACAGCGCGCCGTACGCCGCCACGTCCCCGCCCCGGACGCGCGAGATCAGCTCGGCGTCACTGGGCGCCTGGACGCTGCTCAACGGTTCGGTCATGACACCCTCGGGGACGGCCCGGACGCGGTTTCGTGACGAGACGGGTGCTTCGTCGGCTTCCAACCTACCTGTCCAGGTGCCGACCCGTCCCGGCAAACGAACGCCCGAGATTCCTGCAGTGAACCGCGTCATATGCGCGGCCCTGCCCCGTCACATCGTCGAGCGCACCGGCCCGAGCCGGTGTCCGGCGACCGCCCGGATCGAGGTCGGCGACGGCGAGAGGAGAGCCTAGTGCGGACAGGCTTCCCCCCCCGCGCGCGCCGCCGCGCCACCGACCCGCGACCACAGTCGGCGAACCTCCCGGCCGGCTTCGAGGCGGTGGGCGAGGCGCTGCAGTCCGGTGGGCCGGTCGCGGCCCCGTGCGCCACCGTGGGCCGCGCGCTCGCCAGAGACGGCGCCTCGCTCGAGGAGTCCCTCGCAGCGCTGCGCGCCACCTTCCACGCCCTCACAGGGTGCGATCCGGACTTCGAGACGCTCCAGGCGCTGTCGGTGGCCTGGAGCGAGGCGACCTTGGAGTTCCTCCACGACGTCTCCTGCGAGGACCCGCTGACCGGGCTGGCCAGCCGGTCGCACCTGCGCACGCGGCTCGCCGAGCTCTACCGCGACGCGGAGCGGTCGGGCCGCCCGGTGCAGGACGACCACGCGCTGGTACTGGTCGACACCGTGCTCACCGACCCGCCCACACCCACGGGCCTCGGGCACGCGCTGGTCAAGGAGCTTCGCCTGGCATCCGTCGCGGACGCGGTCCGCGCGGTGTTCTCCGGAGGCGAGACGGTCGGCCGGCTGCGCCCGGACCGGGTGGCCGCGGTCGTGGAGCGCCGGCCCGAGCTGGGGCTGTCGGTGGGTCTGCTGCGCAGCCACCTGCTCGACCTCGACCTCGGCGACGCCGAGCCGCACGTGTGGATCGAAGGCCTGCCTGCTGGCGCCGAGGCGGGGTCCAGCCTGCTCGACGAGCTGTCCCGCTGAGCACCGGCTGAGCCAGCGGGGCACGGGACGGTCACGCCGGTAGGCCGGCGGCGTACCTCGTACCCTGTCCCCATGTGCGGTCGCTACGCGTCGAGCCGGCGCCCCGAGGACCTCGCCGAGGAGTTCGAGATCGACCGCGCGAAGGTCACCGAGACCCTGGCCCACCCGCTGGAGCCGGACTACAACGTGGCGCCGACCAAAGCGGTGTACGCCGTGCTCAGCCGGCCGCCAGGCGGAGCCGACGACGCCGAGCCCGAGCGGCAGCTCCGCCTGCTGAGATGGGGGCTGGTGCCGTTCTGGGCCAAGGACCCGGCGATCGGCAACCGGATGATCAACGCCCGCATGGAGACGGTGACGCAGAAGCCGGCGTTCCGCCGCGCGTTCGCGGCCCGGCGGTGCCTGCTGCCGGCCGACGGCTACTACGAGTGGTTCGCCACCGAGCAGAAGGGCAAGGGCGGCAAGCCGCTCAAGCAGCCGTTCTTCATCCACCCCGCCGACGGCTCGGTGATGGCGATGGCCGGGCTGTATGAGATCTGGCGCGACCCGACCCGCGACGACGACGACCCCGACCGGTTCCGGTGGACCTGCACCGTGCTGACCACGCGGGCGACCGACGCCGTGGGCCACATCCACGACCGGATGCCGCTGCTGGTGGAGCCCGAGCGGTACGCCGCGTGGCTCGACCCCACCGTCTCCGACCGCGACCTGCTCACCGCCCTGCTGGTCCCCGCCGCTCCCGGCCGGCTCGAGGCCTACCCGGTCAGCACCGCCGTCAACAACGTGCGCAACAACGGCCCGGAGCTGCTCGAGCCGCTCCCGGCCGAGGCCGCGGCCGCGACCCAGCCGGTGACCCCGCGGTGACCGACGTCCGGGCGATCGCCACCCCGCACGGCGACGCGCGCCTGTTCCAGGACCGGTCCCGGCACCCGGTGGCGACGCTCCTGCTCGGCCACGGCGCCGGGGGCGGGCCGGAGGCACCCGAGCTGGTCGCGCTGGCGGCCGAGCTGCCTCGGGAGGGTGTCACCGTGCTGAGGCTGGAGCAGCCGTGGCGCGTGGCCGGCCGCAGGGTGGCGCCGCGGCCCGCCGTCCTCGACGCCTGCCTGGTCGCGGTGGCCGACCGGCTCCGGCCGCGGACCCCGCTGGTGCTGGGTGGTCGCAGCGCCGGCGCGCGGTCGGCGGCCCGCACCGCGCACCACCTCGGCGCGTCGGGCGTGCTGGCGCTTGCCTTCCCGCTGCACCCGCCCGGCCGTCCGGAGCGCAGCCGCCTCGACGAGCTCACCTCGGTCCGGCTGCCGACGCTGGTCGTGCAGGGCGAGACCGACCCGTTCGGCAGGCCGGAGGAGTTCCCGGAGACCGTCGACCTGGCCGTGGTGCCCGGAGCCGACCACGCGTTCAAGGTGCGCCGCGCCGGACCGGTCACCCAGGAGGAGGCGTACGCGCTGGTGGTCGAGGCGACACTGGAGTTCCTGGTGCGCGAGGTGACCGGGAATCGCGGCCGCACCCACGGTGTTCCCACCTGAGGAACCCTGACGACCCCGACCACCCCGACGAGCCGGTCCCGGCCGTGTGCCGGACGAGACGAGGAGACGCGTGCCCGCGACGCTGCTCGACGACCGGCCCGCCCCGAGCCGGCCCGGAGGGGCGGCGTACCTCGCCCCGGTACCCTTGCTGGCGATGGCAGACCCGATCGCAGACCCGGTCCCGGAGACCGACGAGGAGCGCGCCGCGCGGTTCGAGCGCGACGCGCTGCCGTTCCTCGACCAGCTCTACTCCGCCGCGATGCGGATGACCCGCAACCCCCAGGACGCCGAGGACCTCGTCCAGGAGACCTTCGCCAAGGCGTACGCCTCCTTCCACCAGTTCCGGCCGGGAACCAACCTGAAGGCCTGGCTGTACCGCATCCTCACCAACACGTTCATCAACTCCTACCGCAAGAAGCAGCGCGAGCCGCAGCAGTCGATGTCCGACGACGTCGAGGACTGGCAGCTGGCCCGCGCCGAGTCGCACACCTCGGTCGGGCTGCGGTCGGCCGAGGCCGAGGCGCTGGACCGGTTGCCCGACAGCGACGTGAAGGACGCGCTGTCGCAGCTGCCGGAGGACTTCCGTCTGGCGGTCTACCTCGCCGACGTGGAGGGCTTCCCGTACAAGGAGATCGCGGAGATCATGGACACTCCCATCGGCACGGTGATGTCGCGCCTGCACCGCGGGCGACGCCAGCTGCGCGCACTGCTCGAGGACTACGCGCGGGGGCGCGGCCTGGTCGCGGCGGCGTCGGGGGACGGGTCATGACCGAGCGGAGCGAGCGCCCGAGCCGGACCGGACCGGGGGCCCCGTCATGAGCTGCGGGCGGCACCACGACACCGACTGCTCCGAGGTGCTCGCGCGGGTCTTCTCCTACATCGACAGCGAGCTCGACGAGCGTCCGCGGGCCGAGGTGGTGCAGCATCTGGAGGAGTGCGGGCCGTGCCTGCGCAAGTACCACCTCGAGCGCACGGTCAAGGCCCTGGTGGCGCGCTCGTGCACCGAGCACGCGCCGGAGGAGCTGCGCCGCAAGGTGCTGGTGAAGATCCGTCAGGTGCAGGTGGAGATCGCCCGGAACGACGATGTCACCGTCACGGCCACGCGGACCACTACCCAGACCACCACCGAGACCACCAGCAGAGTCGCCGGCGAGGGCTGACCCCCCGCTCCCCGCCTGCCGTCAGGCGTTGGGCCGCTTGCCGTGGTTGGCCTTCTTCTTCTTGCGCGCTCGGCGCTTGCGTCCGGTCTTGCTCACGTCGGTCCTCCCGGTGCTCGTGGGTGCTCGTGGACGTCGGCGCGCACGGGCCGGCCGACCCGCCATTCTCGCAGACACCGTTGACCGGTGGGCAGGATGGAGGGGTGCAGACGCTGAGCCCCGGCCTGACCGCCTCCTCCGACCACACGGTCACCGACCTGGACACCGCGGCCGTGCTCGGCTCCGGCGACCTGGCCGTCCTGGGCACGCCGAGGCTGCTGGCCTGGGCCGAGGCGGCGACCTGTGCGGCCGTCGCCTCGGCCGTGCCGGACTCGCAGAGCACCGTCGGCACCAGGGTGAGCCTGGAGCACCGGGCCGCCAGCCCTGTGGGCGCCGCGGTGTCGGTGACCGCCACGCTGCGCCACGTCGACGGCCGCCGCCTGGTTTTCGAGGTGGTGGCCACCCATGCCGGCGGCACCGTCGTCGCGCACGGCGAGATCGTCCGCGTCCTGGTCGACCGCGACCGGTTCCTCGCCCGCCTACCCTCCCAGTGACGGGGTCGGTGCCGCGGGGACGTGGTCCCGCCGGCGGTTTCCCATGGGAAGAGGGTCCTCTGCCGCTCCCCACGAAGGACCCATCGTGGGAAGCGGGCATTCCTCTGCATCCCATGGGAATCAGCCAGCCCCGCCGGCCCCGCCGTCAGACGCCGAACGTCCCCCGCGGGTACGCCGCCGCGACGTCGGTGATGACGTTGACCAGGTACGGCACGCCGGAGGCGAGGGCGCGGTCGAGCGCGGGCCCGATCTGCGCCGGGTCGGTGACCATCTCCCCAGCCCCCCCGAGCGCCGCGACCACCTGGTCGTAGCGGGTGCGCGGGGCGAGGTCGGCGGCGACGTCGTAGCCGTAGAGCATCTGCATAGGCCCCTTCTCCAGCGCCCACGCCCCGTTGTTGCCCATCACCATCACCACCGGCAGGTCGTGGCGGACCAGCGTGTCGACATCCATCAGCGACATGCCTGCCGCGCCGTCGCCGAGCAGCAGCACCACCTGGGAGGAGGGCCGCTGCAGGCGCGCGCCGATCGCCGCGCCCAGCCCGGCCCCGAGGCAGCCGTACGGGCCGGGGTCCAACCAGCAGCCCGGCCGCGCCGGCTCCACCAGCTTGCCGGCGAAGGACACGAAGTCACCGCCGTCGCCCACCACGACGGCGTCGTCGGCCAGTCGAGGCAGCAGCTCGCCGTAGATCCGCCCCGGGTGCACCGGGTCGGCGGTGGCGGTGAGCAGCGCCTGGTCCCGCTCCGTGGCCGCGGCCACCGCGTCGGCGAGCCGGCCCGCCCAGGCCGCCCAGTCCGGCCGGCGGGGGAGGGCCTGCAGGCCGGCCAGGATCCCGTCGAGGGCGAGGGTCAGGTCGCCGCCGGCGGAGCCGGCCAGCTCGGCGTGCCGGGCGACGCCTCCCGGGGAGTCGGCGATGTGGGCCACCCGAGCCGGCGGGGCGCCGTCCTTGCCGCCGAAGACCCCGTAGCCGAGCCGGAAGTCCAGGGGCGTGCCCACCACGACGACGAGGTCGGCGGTGCCGAGCGCGGTGCCACGGGCCTTGGTCACGAGCAACCGGTGCCCGCGGGGTACGACGCCGCGGCCCATACCGTTGGTGACCGCGGGGATGCCCGCCTCCTCGACCAGTCGCCGGGCGGCGTCCTCCGCCCCGTCCGCCCACACGTCACCGCCGAGCACGACGACCGGCCGCTCGGCCGCACCGAGCAGCCGCGCGACCGTGCCGAGGTCGTCGGGGTCGGGCGGCAGTGGGGCGGGTGGGACGAACGAGGGACGCGCCAGCGTCGTCGTGGCGAAGAAGGCGTCCATCGCGACGTCGAGGAAGGCCGGCCCGCGATGCGGCGAGCGGGCCATCGAGAACGCGGAGTCCACTGCCAGGGCGATCTCGGCGGGGTCGTGCACCGTGCGCGCCAGCTTGGTGAGCGGTGCCAGCAGCGGCACGTGGTCGAGCTCCTGCAGGCTGCCCTGCCCCCACCGGTTGTCCGGCGCCCGGCCTCCGACCACCACGAGAGGAGCGCCGCTGAACGCTGCCTGGGCCACGGCGCTGATGCCGTTGGTGACCCCGGGGCCGGCGGTGAGGACGGCCAGGCCGGGCGACCGGGACAGCTTGCCCACGGCCTCCGCGGCGAAGACGGCGGTCTGCTCGTGGCGCACGTCGAGCAGCCGCAGCGGCGGGTCGGCGTGCACCGCGGCGTCGTACATCGGGAAGACGTGGGCGCCGGAGAGGGTGAACATGGTGTCCACCCCGTGCGCGGCCGCGACCGCGACGGCGTGGCCACCGCCGTGCGCCTCAACCGGCACCTGCACGGGGACGCCGGCGGACGCGGGGGAGGTGCCGGCCTCGGCCGGGTTGGCGACGTCGGTCATGCGGGCCAACCTACCCGCCGGTCACCAGCTGTGGTGCGCCCGAGCGGGTGGTCACGGGCACTATAGGTTTGCCGCGTGGCGTCGCTGAGCGAGGTGGCTCGAGCGCACACCGACCTGTCCGAGGACGACCTGGACTGGCTGCACCTGCTGCTGGCCGACTGGCAGGTCATCGCCGACCTGTCCTTCGCCGACCTGGTGCTCTGGCTGCCCGACCGCCGGGGACGGGACCTGTGGGCGGGGGCGCAGATGCGGCCGACGACCGGCCCGACGGCCTACGTCGACGACCTGGTCGGCTCGTTGGTGCCCCACGGCCGGCGGGTGCTGCTCGACGAGGCGCTGACGCACGGCCGGGTTGCCCGCGAGGGGGACCCGGAGTGGCGTGACGAGGTGCCGGTGCGGGTCGAGGCCATCCCGGTACGCCGCGGCGACCGGATCCTCGCGGTGATCGCCCGCAACACCAACCTGCTCGGCGTCCGCACCCCCTCCCGCCTGGAGCTGGCCTACCTGCAGACGGCGAGCGACCTCACCCAGATGATCGCCGGGGGCCACTTCCCCTACCCGGGCCAGCGGTCCGACCATGCCGACTCGCCGCGGGTCGGCGACGGGTTCGTCCGGATCGACCGGCAGGGCCAGGTGACCTACGCGAGCCCGAACGCGCTGTCGGTCTACCGCCGGCTCGGCCTGTCGACCGACCTGACCGGGCTGGACCTCGCCGCCATCACACGACAGCTCGTCCCGGAGTCGCGCCGCCCGGACGAGGAGGACCTCAGCGCCGTCCTCGGCGGGCGGTCGCCACGCGACGTCGAGGTCGGCAACGGGGAGACGATCGTCATCGCCCGGTCGATCCCGCTGCGGCCGGCCGGTGCGCGGATCGGGGCGCTGGTCCTGCTGCGCGACGTGACCGACCTGCGCCGCCGCGACCGCGAGCTGGTCACCAAGGACGCCACGATCCGGGAGATCCACCACCGGGTGAAGAACAACCTGCAGACCGTCGCGGCGCTGCTGCGCCTCCAGGCCCGCCGGATCGAGGGGCCGGAGGGACGCGCGGCGCTGGAGGAGGCGGTCCGTCGGGTGGGCTCCATCGCCTTGGTCCACGAGACCCTGTCCACGACCCTGGACGAGAACGTCGACTTCGACGACATCGCGGACCGGCTCCAGGTGCTGGTCAGCGAGGTGAGCTCGCCAGGGACCCTGGTGCGGACGACGCGACGTGGCACCTTCGGCGTCGTGCCCGGGGACCGGGCCACGTCGCTGGCCATGGTGCTGACCGAGGTCCTGCAGAACGCCGTTGAGCACGGCGTGGGTGACCGGCCGGGCCGGGTCGACGTGGCCGTGGAGCAGTCCGGGGGACGGCTTCGGGTGACCGTCACCGACGACGGCACCGGGCTTCCCGAGGGCTTCGACCCGGCGGCGGCCACCGGCCTCGGCCTGTCGATCGTGCGGACGCTGGTGGAGTCCGAGCTGGGCGGGAGGCTGGAGATCGGGCCCGGTGCGGGCCGAGGGACGCGGGTGCTGGTCGACGTACCGCTGCTGTGAGCGGTTACGCCGTCCGCACGCGGGCACGGGCGTTGCGCCGCTTGAGCGCCCGGCGCTCGTCCTCGCTCAGTCCGCCCCAGACGCCGTGGTCCTGGCCGGCTTCGAGAGCCCAGGCCAGGCACTGCTCGCGTACGTTGCACCGGCGGCACACCTGCTTGGCCTCCTCGATCTGGAGGATGGCCGGGCCGGTGTTGCCGATCGGGAAGAAGAGCTCTGGGTCCTCGTCGAGGCACGCAGCGCGGTGGCGCCAGTCCATGGCGTGCGGCTCCTTCTCTGGTCCTGCGTGCGGCCGGGGGCTGGGCCGGTCCGTGGTGCGAAGTGCTGCGATGTGGTGCGACGCTTCCTGACCGAGCAAGCCTGTGAACTCGTTCACGAAGCCCCGCCCGCTCCCGGTCGGACCGGGTTTGGGCGGGGTGTGTCCCGGCTGCGTCTGCGGCTCGCCATTGAGGCACGCGGCAGTCAGGACCGGTGACCTGGTTGATGGTGTCAAGTCTGGGAGCGGCAATCAACCCCCTACGCCGGTCACTTTGGTCACAGCAGGCACCCCCGGTCCGGCGGTCACCGGGCCTGGGTGCACTCGCGACACCTGGGGCACCCGGACCGTACCCTTGGTCGCCGTGACCACACTTCGCCCCGCGCCGGGGTCTCCCGCCTCGGCGCCCGCGCCGCTCGTGGTCACGGTCTGCCTGGTCGTGCTGGAGGCGGCGGTGCTCGCCGGCTACGCGATCACCGTGCTTCCCGCCCTCGAGGGCTCCCGGCTGGCGATGGGCCTGACCACGGTGGGGTTCTTCGGCGTGTATGCCGCCGGGCTGGCCTTCTGCGCCTGGCGGCTGCTGCGGCTGCAGTCGTGGGCGCGGGCTCCGGTGGTCCTGGCCCAGCTGATCCAGGTCATGGTGGGGGTGAGCTTCTGGGGTGGCCCGACCACGCTGGTGGGGGTCGCCCTGGTGCTGGTCGGTGTCGTCGCGACAGCCGGGGTCTTCCACCCGGCCTCGCTCGCCGCGCTTGCCGCCGACTGACCAGCGCGCGTGCGCCGGTCAACCAGAGACCGGCTCCTCCTCCGGTCCGACGGGTTCCGCCAGCTGGCCTCGCAGGGTGGCGAGAGTCCGGCTGAGCAGCCGGGACACGTGCATCTGGGAGATCCCGACGTCCTCGGCGATCTGGGACTGGGTCATGCCGCGGAAGAACCGCAGCCACAGGATCCGCTTCGAGCGCGGGTCCAGGGCGTCGAGCAACGGCTTGACCGCCTCACGGTCCTCGACGGTCGCCAGCGCCTCGTCATAGTCGCCGATGCTCTCGATGACCGTCGCCGCACTGTCCTGGTTGCCGTCCGGCGCGTCCAACGACAACGTGCTGTAGGCGTTCGACGACTCCAGGCCCTCCAGCACCTCGTCCTCGGTGGTCTCCAGCCGAGCGGCCAGCTCCGCGATCGTGGGCGACCGCCCCAGTGACTGGGACAGCTCCGCGGTGGCCGACGACAGGCTGAGCTGGAGCTCCTGCAGCCGCCGCGGCACCCGGATCGCCCAGCCCCGGTCGCGGAAGTGCCGCTTGACCTCACCGACGATGGTGGGGGTGGCGTACGTCGAGAACTCCACGCCCCGGTCCGGGTCGAACCGGTCGACGGCCTTGATCAGCCCGATGGTGGCCACCTGCACCAGGTCGTCGTACGGCTCGCCTCGATGGGCGAAGCGCCGGGCCAGGTGCTCGGCGAGCGGCAGGTGCAGGCGGACCAGCTCCTGGCGAGGCTCCTGTCGCTGCTCGGCCGGGGCGGAGAGCATCAGCGCGAAGAGCTCGGCGCTGCGCGCACGAGTCTCCACCAGGTCCGGCCGGGCGCCGGCCGGTGCTCCCGGGCCGTTCACGCGAAGAGCTCCGCCTTCCTGCTCAGCGTCAGGCTGAGCCGGTCGCCGTCGAGCTCGGCGGCGACCCGGGAGGTCAGGGCGGTGAGCACCCGCCACGCGAAGCCGTTCTCCGGTGGCGCGGCGGGGCGGTCGCTCTCCACGGTGACGCGCACGGTGATCGTCGCGTCGCCGAGCCAGGCATCGCAGGCGAGGTCGGAGGCGTCGCGCGCCTGGGGAAGCAGGATGGCGCAGGCCTCGTCGACCGCGATCCGCAGGTCCTCGATGTCGTCGAGGGTGAAGTCCATCCGCGCGGCCAGGGCAGCGGTCGCGGTGCGTAGCACGGACAGGTAGGAGCTGTCCGCGGGGAGGCGCATCGAGACGTCCGGCCGGTCCCGTGCCGTCGCGGCGTCTGGGGGTGGTTGGGTCGGCATGTCGGCCGGCTGGTCGTGGGCTGACCGCGGCCGGTTCTCAGCCGGCCTTCTTCGTCTCCGCGAAGATCTCGGCGATCTCGTCGATCTTCGCCAGCAGCTGTTCGGCCGCAGAGGCGTCCGCGCTGCCCTTGGTGCCGGTGGCACCGGCCAGCTTGGTCGCCTCGTTGAACAGCTGGTGCAGCTGCGGGTACTTCTCGAAGTGCGGCGGCTTGAAGTAGTCGGTCCACAGCACCCACAGGTGGTGCTTGACCAGCTCGGAGCGCTGCTCCTTGATCA
>JBIOYO010000381.1:0-4545 GCA_044870175.1 Nocardioidaceae bacterium
GGTCTGGCGAGGTGTCCGCAGAGATGAGCACCCGCAGCCGCGTGGTCACCGTCGACCGTCCGGTCCCCGGGTAGTAGAAGGCCAGGATCTGCCGGTACGACAGGCCTCGCCGAGCCGCGCCCTGCGCGCCGTGCTGCGACATGCCGTGGCCGTGGCCGTAGCCGTGCCCGTGGAAGACCAGGACGCGAGGCGCGGCTCGCTCCTGACCGGCGGCCGTCGCCGGGTCCGGCGAGACCACGCCGAGGCAGGTGAGAACGGCGAGGGCGGCGCCGCCGAGACGTCGGGCTGGTGCCAACGGATTCTCCTGATGTTGGTGTGACGAATGCGGTTCCTGACCACGATGACCTTTGCGCACCGCAGAGGGAAGTGTTCTCGACCGATTAATTGTGAGAACCACATAATTACAGCCGTGTCATTCCTCGGCGGCTCTCCTTCATGGGTTGCCAGTAGCCTCGGGCCATGGAGTGGGTCCTCGTCCTGGCGCTCGTAGCGGTGGTCGGCTGGCTGGTGCTCCAGCAGCGGCAGGCCGGGCAACGCCGCCAGCTCCAGGCCCGCCGAAGGGAGGAGGAGCTCCAGGACGCCCGGCGGACCGCCGAGGAGGACGTCGTCCGGTTCGGCGAGGAGCTTCAGGCACTCGACACCGACGTCAAGCTCGCCCTCGCGGCGCCGGACACCGCCGACGCGATGCGGCAGGACTGGCAGCGGGCCCTCGACGGCTACGAGAACGCCGACCGCTCGCTGCGCAGGCTTGCCGACCCGGCGGACATCCGGCACGTCACGGAGGCCCTGGAGGACGGACGGTACGCCGTCGCGTGCGTGCTGGCGCGCCGCGACGGCCGTCCGCTGCCGCAACGGCGGCCGCCCTGCTTCTTCAACCCCGCCCACGGGCCGTCGGCGGTGGACGTCGAGTGGGCTCCACCGGGCGGGCAGGCGCGTCAGGTCCCGGTCTGCCTCGCCGACGCCGACCGCCTGGCCCAGGGCGCCGAGCCCGCGGTGCGCACGGTGCCACGAGGAGCCGGCCGCGTCCCGTACTGGGAGGCCGGGCCGGCGTACTCGCCCTGGGCGTCTGGATACTTCGGCGCGTACGCCGCGACCGGGCTGCTGCCCGCCTTCATGCTCGGCACGCTGCTCGCGCCCGGCTGGGACGGCACCCCGGCGGACGGCTTCGACACCGGAGCCGGCGACGGCGGCGACTCGGGCGGAGACGGCGGCGACTCGGGCGGAGACGGCGGCGACGGCGGCGACGGCGGTGACGGCGGCGGCGACTGGGGCGGTGACGGCGGCGGCGACTGGGGCGGGGGCGGGTTCGACGCGGGCGGTTTCGACGGCGGCGGTTTCGACGGCGGGTTCTGAGCCTCGCCCGGGTTCAGCAGCGCGGGACCCTCACTCGGCAACGCGGTGCAGCCGCCGTGCCGCCTCGGCGACCGAGCCGCTCAGCGACGGGTACACCGTGAACGCCTGCGCGACCTGGTCGGCGGTGAGGTTCTGCGACACCGCGAGCGCGATCGGGTGCACCAGCTCGCTCGCACGCGGCGCGACCACGACGCCACCGACGACGATGCCGGTGCCGGGGCGGCAGAACACCTTGACGAACCCGTCGTGCACGCCCTGCATCTTGGCCCGCGCGTTCGTGGCCAGCGGGAGCATCACCGCCTGCGCCTGGACCTCGCCCGCGTCGATCGCCCGCTGGCTCCAGCCGACGGTCGCGATCTCCGGAGCGGTGAACACGTTGGAGGACACCGCGCTCAGGCTCAGCGGCGCCACGGCGTCGCCGAGGAAGTGCCACATGGCGATGCGTCCCTGCATGGCGGCGACCGAGGCGAGCATCATGACACCGGTGCAGTCACCGGCGGCATAGACCCCGCGCGCCGGCGTACGCGAGACCCGGTCGACGCGGGCGTACCCGCCGCCGTCCAGGGTCACGCCGGCCTCCGCCAGCCCGATCCCGTCGGTGTTCGGCAAGGATCCCAGGGCGAGCAGGCAGTGCGAGCCCTCGACGACCCGGCCGTCGGTCAGCTCGACCCGCACCCCGTCGCCGTCCCGGCTCACCGACTGCATCCGCGAGCGCTGCAGCACCGTCATGCCGCGGCGGCCGAACACCTGCTCCAGCACCCGGGCTGCGTCGACGTCCTGCCCCGGAAGGACGTGGTCGCGCGAGGAGACGAGTGTGACGGTCACGCCGAGGGCGTTGTAGGCGCCGGCGAACTCCGCGCCGGTGACACCGGACCCGACGACGACGAGGTGCTCGGGGCGCTCGTCCAGGTCGTAGACCTGCTCCCAGGTGAGGATCCGCTCGCCGTCCGGAGCCGCCGTGGGCAGCGTGCGCGGGGAGGCACCCGTGGCCACCAGGACGGCGTCGGCGTCGAGGGTCTCCTCGCCGCCCCCGTGCAGCGCCGCCACCACGCGCTGCGGGCCGTCCAGGCGGCCGCGGCCTCGCACGATGCGGACGCCGTCGCGGGTGAGCCGCGCCTCGATGTCGCCGGACTGGGCCCGCGCGAGAGCCAGCACGCGGGCGTTCACCGCGGCCAGGTCGACCTCGAGCTGCCCGGAGAGCCGGATGCCCAGCTCGGCGGCGCTCTCCACCCGGGTCATCACCTCGGCAGTGGCGATCAGGGTCTTGCTCGGCACGCAGTCGGTGAGGACCGCGGAGCCACCGAGGCCGTCGCTGTCCACCACGACCACCTCCGCGCCGAGCTGGGCGGCCACGAGCGCCGCCTCGTAGCCGCCCGGACCGCCGCCGACCACCACCACCTGGCTCACCGCGACATTCTCACACCAGGCACACCGCGCGGCATGACCACTAGGCTGCGTGCCCGTGGGCCTCTACGCGGCGTACGCCACGAACCTCGACCCACGCCGCATGGGCGAGCGCTGCCCCCACTCCCCGCTGCGGGGCACCGGCTGGCTGACCGGCTGGCGGCTGACCTTCGGCGGGGAGGAGCTGGGCTGGGACGGTGCGCTGGCGACCGTGGTGCCGGACCCGTTCGAGCAGGTCTTCGTGGCGGTGTACGACGTGACCCACGAGGACGTCGCGCACCTCGACGAGCTGGAGGGCGCGACGACCGGGCTCTACCGCAAGACCCGGGTCCGCGTGTCGCTCCTCGCCGGCGAGGAGGTCGCCTGGGTGTACGTCCTGGACGCCTACGAGGGCGGGCTGCCGTCGGCGTCGTACCTCGGTGTCCTCGCCGACGCCGCCGAGGCCGCCGACGCCCCGGCCGACTACGTGGCCGCCCTGCGGCTGCGGCCGTGCCGGTCCGGTGGCCTCTGACCCGCCGGGCGTCGATGCCCTACGCTGCGGCGGATGGACGCCGACGACCCGTTCCGGCTGGCCTCCGCGGCCGCCTCGCGCCTTGCAGAGCTGACCGGCGTCGCCCGCCACGACGTCGCCGTGGTGCTCGGCTCCGGGTGGCTCCCGGCGGCCGACGCGCTCGGCGAGGTCACAGCCGACCTGGCGACCACCGACCTCCCCGGCTTCGCGCCCCCGGCCGTCGAGGGGCACGCGGGCCGGGTCCGCTCGGTCCGGGCCGGTGCCCGCAGGCTCCTGGTCTTCCTTGGGCGCACCCACCTCTACGAGGGCCGGGGCGTGCGCGCGGTCGTGCACGGGGTGCGGACCGCGGCCGCGGCCGGCTGCCGGGCGGTCGTGCTGACCAACGGCTGCGGGGGGCTCCGCGAGGAGTGGGCCCCCGGTACGCCGGTGCTGATCAGCGACCACGTGAACCTCACCGCGACCAGCCCGCTCGAGGGGGCCCGGTTCGTCGACCTCACCGACCTGTACTCGCCGCGTCTGCGGGCCCTGTGCCGCGAGGCCGACCCGGGGCTGGACGAGGGGGTGTACTGCCAGCTCCCCGGCCCCCACTACGAGACGCCTGCGGAGGTCCGCATGGTGCGCGCCATCGGCGGCGACCTGGTCGGGATGTCCACGGCACTGGAGGCGATCGCCGCGCGCGAGGCGGGCCTGGAGGTGCTCGGTGTCTCCTTGGTCACCAACCCCGCCGCGGGGGTCGGCGCCGGCGCCCCGCTGGACCACGAGGAGGTGCTGGCCGCCGGCCGAGCCGCCGCCGGCCGGATGGGCGCGCTGCTCGGCGCCGTCCTGCCGCGGGTCTGACCCGAGGGTGAAAGCCCGCGGTCGCCGGCCGGTTGTCAGTAGTGTCGCGTCATGAGCGAGCGGAGCGAGCCGACAAGCCTGCGCAGGCGACCACAGGCCACCGCACCGCGGAGCCGGCGACCACCCGCTCCACGGCCCCAACCGCATGGCCAAGCCACCGTCTGCTCTCAAGCCCGAGCCCAACGGGACAGGGGGCACCGTCATGACTGACATCTCCTGCACCGTGTCCGGCGGCGTGGCGCGGGTGTTCCTGGACCGGCCAGACAAGCTCAACGGCCTGACCCTGGCCATGCTGGCCGACCTCGCCTCGACGGCGCACCGGCTGGCCCGCGACACGACCCTGCGGGCGGTGGTGATGGCCGGCACGGGCGAGTCGTTCTGCGCCGGCCTGGACTTCGCCTCGGCGATGCGCGACCCGTGGGGGATCGTGCGCAGCTTCG
>JBIOYO010000382.1:0-2274 GCA_044870175.1 Nocardioidaceae bacterium
TCAGTCGGGTGCCGAGAGAGTGCCTGAGCTGGTGGAGGGTGACGTGGGTGGGGCGTCCGGCCTCGTCGTGTAGTCCGATGCGCTGCTGCCACCCGGCGAAGACGCGCTGGAGCGCGTAGTAGGCCACCGGCAGGCCCGGGTCAGTGGCCGACGGGAACAGCCACGCCGGTGCGGCTGGCTGGGCTTGGGTGAGGTGGGCTTGCTGGGTGCGGATCGCCTCGACCGCGCGGGCCGAGAGCGGCAGTAGGTGCTCGGCGCGCATCTTCGAGCTGGTGAACCGCAGGCACGGCCAGCCGGCGCTGTCGGTCAGCAGCGGGTCGAACGGCAGGGTGCAGGCGTCGGTGGCGCGCAGCCCGGTCTCGGTGATCAGCACGACCAGGGGCCGGTAGGGCGGGTGCAAGCGGGCGAGGTTGTCCTCGTCTTCGAGTTGGCCCATCACGTGCTCGGGGATGAAGCGGGGCAGACTATAGGGTCGGCTGGACAACAACTCGTCGTGGTAGATCACCGCCTCGGCCGGGATGGCTGGGCTCCAGCCGTGGCGGCGGTTGTCTTCCAGCAGGCCGCGCAGGTGCGAGCGGAGCTGCGACTTGGTGGAGTCCGCGAGCGGCAGCGGCGCCAGCCAGGCCAGATACCGTTCGAGCAGCGGCCGGTTGATCTGCTCGGGATGGAGCACCGGTGGGTCGTGTTGGGACAGGAACTGGGAGAAGTGTTGGACCGCGAACGCGTCGATGCGGATCGTGCTGAACGCGCAGCCGGTGGCCAGCCGGTGCCGGGCCCAGCGTTTGGTCGCCTCGCGCAGCCACGGCGGGTCGATCCGGGTGAAGCTGACCCCGCCACGGCCGCGGGCCGCGGGAACACCCAGCTCCTCGGCCTGCCAGGCGTCGGCGGCGTAGCGGCGTTCAAGGTCCTCGCCATCCTCGCCGTCGGCCGCGACCAGCCGCAGCACCTCGCCCGAGGCGGCCCCGGCCCCGGCTCGGACTTTCCCGGTCCTCATGAGGGATCGGCCTTCGCCCAGACGCCGCAGCGGCTCAGCTCGGCGCGCAGGTCCTCGACGTCGAGGTGGAGGTAGGTCTGCGAGGTGGTCGTGGAGTTGAGGTGGGTGAGCAGTCGGGCCACCACGTCCACGCCGACGCCACGGCGCAGCAGGTCGGTGGCCCGGGTATGGCGCAGCATGTGCAAGGTGAACTCGACGCCCGTGCCCGAGCGGAGCCTGCGGACCAGCTGGTTCACCGCCTGATACCGCAACGGCCGCCCGTAGGGCTCGGCGAACAGGTTCACGAACACGTAGTCGGAGTCGCACTCGCCGTACTCCTCGAACATGTAGGCCGAGTACAAATGGACCAGTCCCGCCGAGATCGGGATCGTGTGCTCCTCCAGCGTCTTGGCCCGAGCGCCGTTGGCGTTGTCGCGGCGGGGCACGATGCGCAGCTCACGCCGGTGGGAGACGAAGTCCGCGTGCCGCAGTCCTAGCGCCTGTCCGACCCGCAGGCCGGTCTCGGCGAGCAGGACCAGCAAGAAGCGGTCGCGGAGGTGCTCGCAGGCCTCCACCACGGTGAGCACCTGCTGGTCGGTCAGGGTGCGGGGCAGGCGGCGCTCCTGGCGCAGCCGCAAGGGCCGGGTGGCGACCGGCCGGCCGGCGGTGACGTGGTGCAGGAACGGCCGGTAGCCGCCGCGGTTGACCCGACGCCACGCCACCAGCGACTGCGCCAGCGCCACGCCGTTGCGGGCCTGGTAGTCGTAGAAGCTGAACAGCGCCGCGAGGTGCTTGTTCACCGTCGCGGGACTGCACCGGCTCGTGCCGCCGGGAAGGACCGTGACGTTCCCGGCCGGGGCCCGCAGCCACGCCACGAACCGGGACACGTGCTCGACGCTCGCTTCGTCGAGGGCGACCCCGAGTCGGTCTAGGAACACCAGCCACAGCTTCAGGCTCGTCGCGTAGGTGCGCTGCGTCGTCGGGGCACGGTCCAACGCGTGCAGATGCGCGAGAAACGCCTCGACCTCCGGCACCGGCACCCCGCCGTCCCCAAGGACGGTCCACGACTCCGATCCGTCTGGCATCAACACCTGCTGCACACGCATCCCGACCTCCTCGCTCGCACGAAGACGCTAGGACGACGGTCCGACACATTTCGAACACGGACCGAATCGCTCGAACAACAAGCAGGGTCTGACCGAACTCGGACGTCGACGAAGACGGCTCCAGAGAACGTGTCTACGACGGCAAGAGGACGCAGTCAGGCGACGTCGTGGACACCCTCAGCCGGCTCCAGAGAA
>JBIOYO010000383.1:0-6831 GCA_044870175.1 Nocardioidaceae bacterium
CTGAGCAGGGCGCGGGCGTGCACCCGCCGGGGCAGCCTGGCGTCCCGGTGCAGGTACGCCGGCCGCTTCCAGCCGTCCACCGTCACGGCACGCAGCTCGCCGTCCTCGACCAGCTCGGCGACAGCCCTCCTGGCCGGGGCGACCTGCATGCGGAAGTAGTCACGAAGGTCCTGCTCGGTGGCGACGCCGTGGGACCTGGCGGCGCGGCGGACCAGCTCCCGCGCCGCCTCGTCGTCGGTCGGGGTGGGCCGGGCGAGGACGGCGCCGGGCAGCACCCGCTCCGGGACGTCGTAGACCCGCTCGAAGGCGCCGCCCCGGTGCGCCACGGTCACGTCGCCGGCGAAGAACAGGTACTCCAGCGCCCGCTTGGCCTCCGACCAGTTCCAGCCCCAGTGGTCGCGCCGGCGAGGCAGGTCGCCCTCCACGTCGCGCGCGGTGAGCGGGCCGGCCCGGCGGACCTCCTCCAGCACCCACCGCACCAGGTCGGGCTTCTCCCGGGCGATGCTGCGCATGCCCCCCCAGGCGAGCCGGTCCGCGACCGCCATCCGGTGCTGCATGTACGGCCACAGCTCGACCGGCATGAACGCCGCCTCGTGGGCCCAGTACTCCACCAGCCGCCGCGGTGCCCGGCCGGCCGCACGGTGCAGGAGCCCGGTGTCGTAGGGGCCCATCCGGCTGAACAGCGGCATGTACTGGGCTCGGGTGAGCACGTTGACCGAGTCGATCTGCAGCACCGACGTGCGGGCGACGGTCCGCAGCAGCGTGCGCATCGTCGGCGGCTCGTGGCGGCGGTCGAGGAACCCCTGGGCGGCCAAAGCCACCCGCCGCGCCTGCGCCGGCGACAGGCGGTCGGTCACGTGACGGGCAGGGTCACGGGATGTCGAGCAGCTTCTCGCGGACGGCGTACATCACAGCCTCCATCCGGGAGTGCAGCTGCAGCTTCTCCAAGATGTTGCGGACGTGGTTCTTGACCGTGTTCTCGCTGATGAACAGCTGGCGGGCGATCTCGCGGTTGTTGTGGCCCTTGGCGACCAGGCGGAGCACCTCCAGCTCGCGGTCGGTCAGGCGCGGGCTGGGCACCTGCTGGCGGTCGGCGCGCGACATCTGCTTGAACTCGTCGAGGAGCTTGATCGCCATGCTGGGGCTGATCAGCGACTGGCCGTCGGCGACCACGCGCACCGCCTGCGCCACCTCGTCGATCGAGGAGTCCTTGAGCAGGTAGCCCGAGGCGCCGTTCTTGACCGCGTCGTAGAGGTCGGCCTCCTCGTCGCTGACGGTCAGCATGATGATCCGCGCGGTGGGCGCGATCTCCTTGATCGCAACGCACGCCTCGATGCCCGAGCGCTTGGGCATGCGGACGTCCATCAAGATCACGTCGGGGACCGTGGTGGAGGCCAGGTCGGTGGCGGCGACGCCGTCGGAGGCCTCGCCCACGACCTCGATGTCCTCCTCGACGCTGAGCAGCATGGTCAGGCCGCGCCGGAACAGCTCCTGGTCGTCGACGACGGCGACGCGGATCGGCTCTCGGCCCTCACGCACCCGCGGGGAAGCATCTGCCACGGGAGGATGATGACACGTCCGGACTAGTCACACGAAGGAACCCGGGAACGGCGGAGAGGGCAGGGCATCCTCACGTGCCGTCGGGCGACGGGCTCACCTCCAAGGAGATGACGCCGTAGTCGTAGCCGCGCCGGCGGTACACCACCGACGGCCGCTCGGTCTCCTTGTCGACGAACAGGAAGAAGTCGTGACCGACCAGCTCCATCTCGTACAGCGCCTGGTCGAGGGTCATGGGAGCGGCGAGGTGGGTCTTCTCGCGGACCACCAGCGGTCCGTCGCCGGTGACGGTGATCGGCCCGGCCTGGCGCTCCGTGACCGTCTCGTCGCCGGGCGCCTCCTCGTGCGCCTCCACCGGCTCCGTCGAGGCCGGGCCGGGGGACGCCTGGGCACGGCGGCGGCGCTTCTTCCGGTCGGCGGCCCGGCGCATCTGCGCGGCCATCCGGTCCAGGGCGAGGTCCAGCGCGGCCATCTTGTCGTCGGCGGCGGCCTCCGCGCGGACCACGGGGCCCTTGCTGAAGACGGTCAGCTCCACCCGTACGGCGCGGTCCTGCAGCCGCGGGTTGCGCTCCTTGTCGACCTCGACCTCGACCCGGATCACCCGGTGGTCGTGCTTCTCCAGGCGCGCGAGCTTCTCCTGCACGTGAGCCCGGAACCGGTCTGAGATCTCGCAGTGCCGGCCCTTCACGACGACGTCCACGTCGGCCTCCTTTCGTGACACTGGTGAACGACCGAACAGAAGCCCGCCCGGCCGACCTGGTCTTCGACCCCACAACCGCCTGCTGAGACGTTCGCAGCTCGCCTGCCACTACTGGCCTTCTCCCCCGGACCCGTCGTGTCCGACGACGGGTGGGAGGCAGGACTTACCTCTAAGCCGCACCGTGATCGGCCACCCCGGGGGCTGGCCTTACGTGGGCCGTTTCGCCTGCGACTGGCATCGGCTTGCCGGTGGGTCACCGGGCCCGGACCTCGTCCGGCCCGATGGTCACCGACGCAACCACGGACCCGGGCGGACTCCATGCACCGACGCTAGTCGGCGATCTGGCGATCCGGTAGGGACGAGGGGCCCCGGCGGGTGGTCGCGGCGACCAGTGCGGCGGCGGCAACGTGGTGGCCCGCCTCCTCCAGGGCCCGTTGCGCCTCCCGCAGCGTCGCCCCGGTGGTGACCACGTCGTCGACCACCACGAGCGAGCCCGGTGCCGCCTGGTCCGCCGGGGGGCGGAGGCAGCGCAGGGCGCCGGCCAGGTTCGCCGCCCGCCCGGCCCGGTCGAGGCCGGCCTGGTCCGCGGGCCGCCGCGCCGGGACCAGCAGCCGCTCCACGGTCGCCGGCCGCCCCTCGCGGCGGAGCGCGGCCGCTGCGGCCCGGGCGACGCGCAGCAGCGGGTCGTGTCCTCTGGCCCGCACCGTGGGCCGGGCCGACGGCACCGGGACCAGCCGGTACGGCGGTGCCACCGGCAGGGCGGACACGACGCCGGCGAGCACGCCGCCCAGCGGCCGGGCCAGCGCCAGCCGGCGGCGCTCCTTGTGGGCCAGCACGAGCGCGCGCACCGCACCGGCGTACTCACCGGCGGCCATGGGCAGCACCAGCCCGGGCGGGGTCGGTGCCGGCCAGGCGACCTGGCCACCGCGGGGCAGCGCGGTCCTGCAGGCCGGGCAGAGCACGCGGCCCGGGCGTCCGCACGCCGCGCAGCCGGACCCCAGCAGGAGGTCCACGGCGGCGTCCCACAGGTGCACCCGGCCAGCGTTCGCGGCGGTGGCCGGGGTGTCCAGGTCTGCGGAGCCCGGTGTGGACGAGGTGGACGGGCGGGTCAGCCCACGTAGGTCGGCGCGGTCAGGCCGCGGTCGCCGGGCACCCGGTCCCAGGCGCCGCTCGAGTCGAGCCCGAACAGCACCTCCCCCTGGGTGGCCACGACGGTGGACCTGCCGTCCGGCACCGCGGTCAGCGCGACCCCCGGCCGGGGGACCGGGGGGACGCTCGGTTGCTCCAGCGCGAGCGTGCCGCCGTCCGCGGCCCGGATCTCCACGCCGCTGGTGGCCCGGCCGGGACGGATGAGCACCTCCAAGCTCACCGGTGAGGACCAGGCCAGGTCGGCCGCGCCGGGCAGCGGCCCGGTGGGCAGCCGTAGCGCCGGCTGAAGCGCCTGCGGCCGGCCGCTGGCGTCGCGGGCCACGCGCGACACCACGACGAGGGCCGACCCGGCGTCGTCGACCAGCGCCGCGACCCGGCTGCCGTCGCGGCTGACCCGGAAGGCGACCACGTCGGCGCCGGTGAGCCCGGGCGCGGTGAGCTGGCGGGGACCGGCCGCGGTGGCGACCAGGATCCGGGCGCCGGGCCCGGAGCGGTCCAGCAGCCACAGCCAGCCGAGGCCGTCCCAGGAGGGCCGGACCGGGTCGACGCCCGAGTAGACCGTGCGTGCCTCCGGATCGTCCTTGCGGACCTGGGCGACCACGACGGCGCCACGCCCGGCAAGGACGGCGGCGACCCGCGAACCGGTCATGTCGACCGCGAACGGGCCGGTGCTGGCCCCCGGCACCGGCACGGCCAGCGGGAGCTCCTGGGCATCGGCGAGCTCCACGACCGTGTCGTCCCGCAGCGCGAACAGGGACGTGGACGCCGAGGGGACCGTGGGGTCGAACGGCGTCGGGTCCTCGACGTCGACCACGCCGCCGCCGGGCAGGTCGAGCGGGGCACCGTCGACGGTGACCTGCATCCGGCGTACGCCCGGCACCTGGTCCAGCGTGTAGGCCAGCTGGGCGACGGCCCGCTCCCGGTCCTCCCGCTGGAGGTCCAGCACCTGCCGGGTCAGCGGCACGCGAGCGGTTCCGTCGTCCACCGGCACGCTGATGTCCACGGCGGTGCCCCGCGGGAAGAAGGTGCGCTCGACCCGGCGGAGGTCCGGCGGCGGCCCCTGCAGCAGCCCCTGCACCAGCTGCGAGGGCGTCTGCACGCCCCAGGGCAGGTACACCGGCTCTGGGACCAGCACCTGCGCGCTCGGGTCGAAGAAGCCGAGCGCGAACCGCCGGTACCGCAGGTCGAAGTGCTGCTTCGGGACCACCGTCGCGTCCGGGGGGTCGGCGATGCGCCACTGGCCGTCCACCCGGACCAGCCGCAGCGTCAGTGTCCGGGTCCGGCCCATGGCGGGCACCAGCCACCGGCCCTGCCGGTCCAGCTCCACGTAGACGTCCAGCGTGAGCCGCACGCCCGACGCCACCGTCTGGGACCGGGCATCGGTGTAGACCACGGTCCGCTCACCGGGTCGCCAGCGCTGCTGTGCCGTCGGGGTGAGGAACTGCTCGGAGACGTCGGTGGAGACCGGGGAGGCCTGGAGCGACTCCAAGAACCCGTCGACGACCTGGTCCTTGGTCGCGTCCGGCACCGGCCCGGCGGGCTGGAAGTCGAACGGCACCTGGCTCGCCCCGGGCGTGAGGTCCGGACCGGGCTGGACCGGCCCGTCGTCGGGGATCGACGAGCAGCCACCCGTCCCCACCAGCAGGCACGCCGCCAGGAGCAGCCCCAGCCCGCGTGCCGGCGGCTCCACGGGGCTGGTCACCGGGCGGTCACCCGGGACACGGCGGCGTCGGTCGGCACCAGCGGGACGGGGCTGCGGGTGAGCCGGTCACCTGCGTGCCGCGGCAGCGTGAGCCGGAACTGGGCCCCGCGGCCCGGCGCCCCCCAGGCCTGGAGCCACCCGCCGTGCAGCCTCGCGTCCTCCAGCGAGATGGACAGACCGAGGCCGGTGCCGCCCTTGGTCCGGGCCCGCGCCGGGTCGGCCCGCCAGAACCGGTTGAACACCTTGATCTCCTCCCCCGGCTGGAGTCCCACCCCGTAGTCGCGCACGGCCAGGGCGCTGGCCTCGTCGTTGGCGTCGACGATGACGACCACGTCGGTGGAGTCGGCGTACTCGATGGCGTTCGTCAGCAGGTTGCGCACGATCCGCTCGATCCGGCGCACGTCCACCTCGGCGATGCACGGTCTCGGCGGCGCCTTCACCACCACCTGGGTGCGCCGCCGCTCCGCGAGGGCGCGGGTCGAGTCGACGACGCGGAGCGCCACGTCGACCAGGTTGACGTCCTCCAGGTGCAGCACCGCCGCTCCGGCGTCGAAGCGGCTGATCTCCAGCAGGTCGGTGAGCAGCAGCTCGAACCGGTCCAGCTCGTTCTGCAGCAGCTCTGCGGACCGGGCCACCGAGGGGTCGAAGCGGTCCCGGGCGTCGTGGAGGACGTCGCCTGCCATGCGCACGGTGGTCAGCGGCGTGCGCAGCTCGTGGGACACGTCGGAGACGAACCGACGCTGTGCCCGAGACATCTCCTCGAGCTGGCGGATCTGCCTCTGCAGGTTCGTGGCCATCTGGTTGAACGACGTCGCCAGGCGGGCCAGGTCGTCGTCGCCACGGACGTGCATCCGCTCCTCGAGCCGGCCCGCGGCGAGCCGCTCGGCGGTCCGGCGGGCCATCCGCACCGGGGTGACCACCTGCCGGGTCACCAGCCAGGTCAGCGCAGCGACCAGCGCCAGCAGCACGGCGCCGCCGGCGAGCAGCGCGCTGCGCACCAGGCCCACGGTCTCCTGCTGGTCGCTGAGCGGGAACAGCTGGTAGAGGGAGAGCGCGTACGGCGTGTCGCCGGACGGCACCTCCAGCCGCGACCCGGTCACCACACCGGGCACGGACGGCCGCCCGTCCGTGTAGTGGATCCGCCCGAAGGTCCACGAGGTGCCGGCCGACTCGGGGTCCCCCACGGCGTCCCGCAGCCGCTCCGGGACGCTGTCCGGGTCCAGGCCGGGGGTGAACCGGCCGCCCTCGACGGGTGCCCGCGTCGAGCTCACGGGCCCCACCAGCACGTCGTACCCCTGCGCCGCCCCCTGACCGACGATCGCCGCCGTGAGCTGGCCCAGCAGCTCGGCCTGGCCGCGCCGCCCGGTCTCGGGAGTCGCCGCGTCCAGCTGGCGCTGGGCGTCGGCAGCGGTCCTCGCCGCCTCGGCGACCGCCGAGTCGGCGCGGCCGCTGACCAGCCCGTCGGTGACCTGCCGCATCACGCCCCAGCCGACCAGCAGCACCACCAGCGCGGAGAGCAGCACCGTGCTCAGCACCACCCGGGCCTGGATGGACCGGCGCCACACGGTCGCGGCCCGGCCAAGCGGACCCATGCCGGCTCACCCGGCCTTGTAGCCGACGCCGCGGACGGTCACCACGATCTCCGGGTTCTCCGGGTCGTGCTCGATCTTGGACCGCAGCCGCTGCACGTGCACGTTGACCAGGCGGGTGTCGGCGGCGTGCC
>JBIOYO010000384.1:0-2600 GCA_044870175.1 Nocardioidaceae bacterium
AGGCACCGGTCGAGCGTCGCCGCGAACATCTGGTGCATCTCCGCCGGGTCGCTGCCCTCGACGACGTACGGCGTGTGGCCGTAGCCGCGCATGAGCGCGTCCAGCTCCTCGGGGTCGATCCGGGCGAGGACGGTCGGGTTCGCGATCTTGTAGCCGTTGAGGTGCAGGATCGGCAGCACGGCGCCGTCACGCCGGGGGTCGACGAACTTGGTGGAGTGCCAGCTCGTGGCCAGCGGGCCGGTCTCGGCCTCGCCGTCGCCGACGATCGCGGCCACAACCAGGTCGGGGTTGTCGAAGGCCGCGCCGTACGCGTGCGACAGGGCGTAGCCCAGCTCACCGCCCTCGTGGATCGAGCCGGGCGTCTCGGGCGCGACGTGGCTGGGGATCCCGCCGGGGAAGGAGAACTGGGTGAACAGCCGGCGCATGCCCCGCTCGTCCAGGCTGACGTCTGGGTACACCTCGCTGTAGGTGCCCTCGAGCCAGGCGGAGGCGACCAGGCCGGGGCCGCCGTGGCCGGGCCCGATGATGTACATCATGTCCAGGTCGCGCGCCATGATCGCCCGGTTGAGGTGGGCATAGACGAAGTTCAGCCCCGGGGTCGTGCCCCAGTGCCCCAGCAGCCGCGGTTTCACGTGCGAAGCCTCGAGCGGCTCGCGCAGGAGCGGGTTGTCCATCAGGTAGATCTGGCCCACGGAGAGGTAGTTGGCGGCGCGCCACCACATGTCCAGCCGGCGCAGCTCGTCGTCGCCAAGTGTCATGCCGGGCCTCCACGAGATCGTAGGTGCTGGAGGCTGACGCCTCGCTCGCTGCCAACGGTGCCCAGCACACCACCTCGCACACCTGCCGTGCCATGCGGGGTCCGCGGCCGGTCCCGGAGTGCCCTCAGAGCAGTGAGAACCCGGGTGGGAGGACGTCGCGGCCGGTGAGGGCGAGCAGCACGGCCGAGGCCTGACCGCGGACGACGGCGAGCTCGGCAGCCAGCGTCGTCGCGTCGAGGAGCACCGTGTCGTCGTACGTCGCCTCGACGCCGGTGGCGCGGGTGGTGTCGAGGCCGTGGACGACCAGCTCGAAGGTGCGGGTGCGCAGGTACTCCTCGAGCCGCATCGCGCCGGCGATCGTGCTCAGCACGTAGTCGGGTGCGTGCTGCTCAAGCCGGGCCAGCACCCGGTCGGCGAGGTCCCGCACGAACCAGGCCGGGTCGGCGCCGAGGGCCACGCCGGCCTGCCGGCCACGGGCGGCGACCGCCTCGGGGTCGGTGGCAGCCGACATGGCAGCCACGTAGTACTCCGCGGCGGTCGCGATCTCGACCCGCTCCGCCGGCTGGTCGAGGTAGGTGTCCACCGTGACCAGGGACCGGGAGGTGTGGCCGACCAGCGCCCGGAGGTCCCACCTGCCAAGACCGGGCCCCGCGAGCCGTTCGGGGGGAAGGGCGCCGACCTGCCGGACGAAGGTCTCGACGGCGGAACGGTAGGTGGTGAACGAGTCCGGGCGCACGCGGCTACTCCTCCCCCAGCATCCGGTACAGCTCGCGGCGCAGCTCGTCGACCTTGGCGACGGCGCGCTCGCGCTGGTCGGGGGTGCCGACGGCGCCGACCTGGCGCAGCACGGCGGAGAGCTTGCGGCTCGCCGCGACGAACGGCGCGCGGTCGCTGAACGCCTCCGACGCCGGGCTCCAGGAGTGCGACAGCGTCTCCTGGTGGGCCTCGACGTACTCGCGCCCCGCGTCGGTGAGCTCGTAGTCCGTGCTGGACCCGTCGCTGCCCGCGGAGCGGATCAGCCCCTCGTCGAGTAGCTGCTGGAGGGTCGGGTACATCGACCCCGGGCTGGGCCGCCAGACGCCCTGTGACCGCTCGGAGATCGCCTTGATCAACCCGTAGCCGTTGGACGGCCCCTCGGAGAGCAGCGACAGCACCGCGTTGCGGATGTCGCCGCGCCGGGCGCGCGAACGTCCGGGCCGGCGTCCGGGGCCGAACCCGCCCCGGCCGCCCTCGTAGTTCTCGTGGCCGCGCCGGTCCCGGGTGGGACGGCCGCGACCGATGTCTCGGGAGCCGGGCTCCCAGAGTTCTGAAGTGGGGTTGTGCCTCATCGGAGAGCACTCCTTTCGATAGGTTTCGATATATCGTAACACATCGAAAGCGGGGGTTGTTCCCGGCTCAGCGGCTTCCCACCACGCACCAGGCGACCCCGGTGATCTCGAACGGCGGCTCGGGCAGCAGCCTCCGGGCGCTCTCCCTCACCGCCGTACGGCGCTCGGCATCCAGCTTCGCGACGTACCCCCCGGCCGGGCCCACCCCGAAGGTGTAGGGGTCCCACCAGTCCTCGAAGGACTCGAAGCGCGACCGCACCGCCAGCTCGGTCGACTGGCGCACGGTGAGCCCTGCTGCCGTGAACAGCTGGTCCAGCTGGCCCCGCTCGGTGCCGGGCAGGCGGGACTCCCCGGTGAGCACGGGATCGACGTCGCCGGCGGCCCGCCAGAAGTCGCTCAGCGGCGCGCGGCCTCCGGACAGGTCCCAGACGCTGGCCGCGACCAGACCGTCACGTCCGGCGACCCGGCCCATCTCGGCCAGGCCTGCCACCGGGTCGGTCATGAAGTGCACGAC
>JBIOYO010000385.1:0-4340 GCA_044870175.1 Nocardioidaceae bacterium
GCGCCCTTCGAGACGGTCGCTCCGCTCCCTCCTCAGGAACCACAGGCCTGTACGTCTGCGAGATGATCACCAGCCGCGGGCTGGTGGAGGGCGACCCGACGACGCTGTCCATGCTGGCCTTCGACCCGCAGGAGACCGTGCGCTCGGTCCAGCTGTACGGCACCGACCCGTCCTACGTCGGCAAGGCCACCGAGATCCTCTGCGCCGAGCACGGCGTGGGGCACGTCGACCTGAACTTCGGCTGCCCGGTCCCGAAGGTCACCCGCAAGGGTGGCGGCGGGGTGCTGCCGTGGAAGCGCCGCCTGCTGGCGGAGATCCTCACCGCGGCGGTCGCCGCTGCCGGGCCGTACGGGGTCCCGGTCACCATGAAGACCCGCAAGGGCATCGACGAGGACCACCTGACCTACCTCGACGCCGGCAGGATCGCCCAGGAGTGCGGCGCAGCTGCGATCGCCCTGCACGCACGGACCGTGGCGCAGGCGTACTCCGGAACCGCGGACTGGGCGGCGATCGGCGAGCTGGTCCGGCACGTCGACATCCCGGTGCTGGGCAACGGCGACGTCTGGGAAGCCGACGACGCGCTGCGGATGGTCCGCGAGACCGGTGCCGCGGGCGTGGTGGTCGGCCGCGGCTGCCTGGGGCGGCCCTGGCTGTTCCGCGACCTGGCCGCCGCGTTCGCCGGCCGCCACGTCGCCGTCCTCCCCACGCTCAGCGAGGTCGCGGCCACGTTGCGCCGGCACGCGGAGCTGCTCTGCGAGCACCAGGGCGAGGAGCGCGGCTGCAAGGAGATCCGCAAGCACGTCGCCTGGTACCTCAAGGGCTTCCGAGTGGGCGGTGACCTGCGCCACGCCCTCGCGCTGGTGGGCACGCTGGCCGAGCTGGACGTGCTCCTGGACCGGTTCGACCCGGACCAGCCGTTCCCCGTCGCCGAGCTGGGCAGCCCCCGGGGCCGGCAGGGAGCGCCGCGGCGGGTCGTGCTGCCCGAGGGCTGGCTCGACGACGCCGACGGCGGTGGCCGGGCGGCCATGGAGGAGACCGTCGAGACGACCGGCGGCTGAGCCGCCGTGGATCGGTCTGGACCGGCGGCCTCCTCATGACCGGTCCTTCCCGAGATGCGCGGGCGCACGGGCGCGCCCTCAGTGCCGCCCCTGACCTGCGCAAACGCGGTCAGCACGTGGGTGAGCCGGCAACTACCCACGCTTGTGAGCCCGTTCACAGGAGGGTTGGGGAGGTGAACACCAGGGGACTGCTGTGTTTCAGTGGGCGGCGTTTCTGCCAGATCCCTATCCGACGAGAGGCTCGACCGTGCCTGGAGCCGCCCCGCGCCGCGCCGCCCGGCCGTCCCCGAGGCAGGCCCTGTGGAGCGGCGCACGGGTGATCGCCGGCCGTGTCGTCGCCCCGGCGGCGCTGGCCACCGTGGTCGCGAGCGCCTCGGTGGCGGTCGTGCTCACCGGTGCCGCCGACCAGCGGGACCCCGTCGCCTCGGCCGGGTCCTCAGTGTGGTCGGCGCCGTCGGTCGCCGCGAGCGGCACCGGCACGCGGTTCGCCTCGTCGCTGGCCATGCTGCGCAGGGAGAGCGTCTCCCGCGCCGCGGTGCGGCCCTCACGCTCCGCCCGGCGGGTGACGCTGCAGCCGAAGGTGACCGGGCACCAGTGGTCCACCGACCACCTCAACGTCTGGCTCGCCCCCCGAGAGGTGGGCAAGCGGGTGGGTCTCCTCGACCCGGGCAGGAAGCTGGCGGTGACCGGACGCACGGTGGGGCACTGGGCCCAGGTCGTGCTGAAGGACGACCAGGTCCGGTGGGTCAACGCCGACTACCTCAGCGACGACAAGCCCGACCCGGTCGAGCTCGCCGCCGCGGGGGCGGTCGCCGGTGGGTTGTCGTCCGCGCCCTGCCCCGACGGCTCGGGCGTCGAGTCCGGGATCACCTCGACCGCCGTGGGTCTCTACCGCGCCGCGTGCGCGGCGTTCCCCGCCCTGACGACGTACGGCGGCTACGACCCGCACGGGGAGCACGCCGACGGCCGCGCCATCGACTTCATGACCGGCGACCCGGCCCTGGGCACCGCGCTCGCCGAGTGGGCCCGGGCGAACGCCTCGGCGCTCGGCGTGCGCACCATCATCTGGTCCCAGAAGATCTGGACTCCCGAGCGGTCCGGCGAGGGCTGGCGGTACATGTCGGACCGAGGGTCGTCGACCGCCAACCACTACGACCACGTGCACGTCTCCGTCTACTGACCCGCCGCCCCAGTCACAATCTGAGGACCAGGCAAGGTGCCGCGCCTACCGCGGGCAGACAGGTGCACGAAGCCAACGTGGTCGCCGTCGCCTTGGTTCACCGGGTCGCGGCGATCCTCACCGAGGACACGCGTCATCTCGCCCGGTTCGCCGAGCTGGTGCCCATCGAGGATCTCGGTGCCGCGCCTGCGTGAGCAAGCAGGGGGCATGGGTGCGGACGCAGTCACTCAGGCAGTGGCAACGACGTCGACGGTCGAGGCCACCCCGGGGGCCCGGGCAATGCGAGCGTCGGTGGTGACCACCGTCGCGCCCAGCACCTCGGCCAGGGCAACGTAGGCGGCGTCGTAGGGAGTCAGGTTCTCCCTCAGGTCCCAGATGCGCGGCAGAAGCGGTGAGGGGTCGTGAAGCGCGATATCGGCTGTCGCCAGGTCGGTCAGCGCGGTCGTCGCGCGCTCGGGGGTGGCGTGCCGACCCTGGACGAGCCCACGCAGCGCGGCAGCGACCTCGACGCCGAGGAAGGACGGCGCGTGCACGGTGACATCCGGGTCACTGAACCGTGCGGCGACCGCCGTCGCCGACTCGCGTACGAGCAGCCACTCCACTGCCGCGGAGGCGTCGAGGACGATCACGACGGGTGCCGACCAGCGTCGACCAGCTCGGTCGAGGAGGGTCCGGAGGTCACCGGCTCGCGCGAGGCGACCAGCTCAAGCAGCTCACGCCGCGTCGGCCGCTCGAGGCTGCGCAGCAGCTCGGCGAGCGCCAGGTCCGACAGTGATACGCCCTCCAGGGCCGCCCGGGACTTGAGGCGACGATGCACGTCCTCGGGCACGTTGCGGATCTGGATCATGGTCATACATCAACCGTACGGCATGTCTTTCTGAGGCAAGCATGTGATGAGCATGAAGTCCGGGCGCCCTGGCCGGAACCGAGCCGACGTCCGGCGCAGTGGCCCGCAGTTTGTGATGCCTTTCACCAACCGGCCTCCCGATTCTTCCTGACCCGCTCGATCGTGACGAGTTGACCTGCAAGCCAACCAAGACTGAGACACACATGTGACGAGCGTGAAGCCCGGAGTCCTGCACGCGCTCCGTCAGCTCGACCATCTGAGTCGCGGCGATCCATTGCAGGCGTTGCCCGCCTCGCGGGCACTCAGCGAAGGTCGAGCTGCTCCAGGCGGGTGACCTCGGCGATCAACAGGAAGTCCGTGTCGCAGTGCCACAGGGTCACGTCGTTGCGCAGCGCGATGGTCGCGATCAGGCAGTCTGTCAACGACCGCACAGTGTTTCCATGCGAACGTACTGCGCGCGCCAGAGCAGCCGCTCGCCGGAAGTCCTGCGAGGGATCTAATGTCAGGTCCTCGAGTGTGCCGAGCTGGTCTTCGATCCTCTTCACGGTGACGGGGTCGGTGGGGCCGGCGAGCAGCTCCATGGCTATCGGCTCGCAGGTCGCGATGCTGGCTGGGTCGGCGATCGCCAGCTCGCGTAGTGCCGAGTGCGCTCGGCTCTCCGTCCCTCGCAGGAGCTCGATCCACACGGAGCTGTCGACGAGGATCACCGGGGGGAGGGGGCGTCGGAGCGCATGGCGTCAAGGTCGCCCTCCCAGCCGATGCCCTCGAGCCCGAGCAGGCCCTCCGCGGTCGCGGTCGATCCGGCCGCGCGACGTAGTGCGAAGTCGACCGCCTCGCGCTTGGTCTTGAGGTGGAACCGGCGCATGACCTCGGCGATGAGCGCATCGTCGATGTCGATGTTCGTGCGTGCCATACACCAAGGATACACCTGACCGTGTCAGACCACGTGCGCCTGCTACGCGCGGTGCGGCCAGCCTCCATCGCTACTGAGGGACCATGGGCCAGCCGATGACCGCGCGTCGGGGGACCGGTGACTGCCCAACGGGGTGCGTGCGGCTACGGTGGCGGAAGTCCTGCGGTGCGAGGACGTTGTGGAAGGGGGCACAGCCGTGCACAAGTCCGAGCTGAGAAGCCTGGAGCGCGATGCCTTCGATCGCGCCATGGCCATCGTCGAACAACTGCCCCCAGACGCCCAGCGTGCTCTCATCGAGCATGCGGTGGCTACGTCGTTGCGCTACGACCGTGAGCGGGACCC
>JBIOYO010000386.1:0-5716 GCA_044870175.1 Nocardioidaceae bacterium
GAGCCGGAGCCGAACAGCGAGTGGTAGTAGATCGCGGGCACCCCGACGAACGACAGCAGGATGCTGTGTGCGGCCAGCGCCTTGGCGGCCACGACCTTCACCTCGCGCACCTCCTCCGGCGTGACCAGCGCGTCGAGGTAGCTCACGTTCAGCTCGTAGACGCGCCGCGAGCCGCCCGGCCCGGCCGCCATGGACACCCGGCCCCCGTGACCGGTGGCCCGGTCCACGAGCAGCTGCCGCGCCGCGTCGTCGAGGATGCCCTCGGTGGGCCGGAGGCCGATCCCGTCGTGGCTGGCCAGGAAGTTGAACCAGGTCGCGGTCGGGCTGACCGGGCCGATGCCGGCGGCCCAGTCGGCCAGCGTCGTCGCCCGGCCGACGACGAAGGCGTGCAGCACCAGCGGTGGCAGGGCGAACTGGTAGACCATGTGCGCCTCGTCGGTGCCGTCGCCGAAGTACGCGACGTTGTCCGCATGCGGCACGTTGGTCTCGGTGAGCAGCTGCGTGCCCGGCGAGACGTGGTCCACCACGGCCCGCCACAGCTTGACGACCGCGTGCGTCTGGGGAAGGTGCAGGCAGGTGGTGCCCGACTCCTTCCACAAGAACCCGATCGCGTCGAGCCGGATCGCCGACGCGCCGCGCTCCAGGTAGCCGAGCAGCACGTCGGTGAGCTCCACCAGCGCCTCGGGAGTGGCCACGTCGACGTCGACCTGGTCATGGCCGAAGGTCGTCCACACCTGCGCCGTGGTGCCGTCGGGGCGGGGGTAGCCGTGGAAGAGGGGCGAGGTCCGCGGGCGCACGACGTGCGAGGTGTCGAATGAGGGGTCGCGCTCGATGAAGAACCCCCGGTACGCCGGCTCGCCGGCCAGCCAGCCGGTGAACCACGTGCTGCTCGCCGAGGCGTGGTTGGCGACGAAGTCGAACATCAGCGAGTACTGCTCCGCCAGCGCAGTCACGTCCTTCCAGGAGCCGAGGGCGGGGTCGACCTGCCGGTGGTCCACCACGGCGAACCCGTCGTCGGAGGTCCACGGGAACATCGGCAGCAGGTGCACGTCGCTGACCGCGGTGCCCACATGCCGGCGAAGCACCGAGCCGAGCGTGCGCAGGGGGGCCTCCCCGCGCCGGCGAACCGCGTCGCCGTACGTGATCAGGTAGGCCGTCTCGTGGGTGGGCCGCGCGGTCACGCGGTCGCGGAGCCGCTCGGCGTACCTCTCGGCCAGGGCGAGGACCGCCGCGCGCACCCGCTCATGCCCCTCGGGGTACACCGCCGCCAGCAGCGGCCCGATGCGCGCCTCGAGCTGGTCCCGGCCGGTCACCGGTCGGTCCCCTCGGCGGCGCAGACCTCAGCGCCGCGGCGCACGACCCCGGCGGGGAACGGCCCGGCGGGCGGGACCGAGCCGAGCAAATCACGGGTCGCTCGCAGCCCCCAGTCGTCGAGCTCGGCCACCCGGTCCGAGCACGACCGCAGGCCGCCGAACGCCATCACCGTCTCCGCCCACTCCAGGCGCAGCCGGTACGCCGGGCGGGCGACGAGGCAGTCGGGGTCGTTGGCCCAGAGCCTGCCGTGCTGCCAGGCCCGCGCCGACAGCGACAGGCGGCCGCGCAACCCTCGTGACCCGTCCTCGCCGCCCTCGTGGAAGGTGTCCGGCGAGACCCGCATCGCGTCGACCAGGCCGACGCTGGGCAGGACAGGGGCACCGCAACCGAGCAGGTACGTGCCCGGCCCGGCGGCCTCGCGGACCAGCTCCAGCCCCGAGCGGTACGCCGCGACCGGGCTGGTGTCCTCGCGGCGCCGCCCGGGCAGCGCGCCGGCGTACAGGAAGTCCAGCTTGAGGTAGTCGACCCCGGTCCCGCACAGCCGGCGCACGGTGTCCCCGACCAGCTCTCGGACGCCGGGGTTCGTGAGGTCGAGGCCGGCCAGGTCCTGCCCCCAGTTGTGGCCGGCGTCGCCTACCAGCCAGTCCGGGTGCCGGCGGGCGACGCCGGTGTCGACACCGACCAGGAACGGCGCCAGCCAGACGCCGGCGCGGCGGCCGGTGCGATGGATGGCGTCCACCACGCGCGGCAGGTCGCCGAAGCCGGCCGCCGGCCGGGCCCACTCCCCGAGCCCGGCCGTCCACCCGTCGTCGACCTGGACCACGTCGACGGGCAGCTCCTGCGCGTCGAGCCCGGCGAGGTTCTCCGCGATGTCGGCGGCGGTGACCTCCTCGAAGTAGCGGTACCACGAGCACCACACCCGCGGCGCCGGCCGAGGCGCGGCGCCGCCACGGGCCTGCCGCGCGAACAGGTCGCCGAACCGCGTCAGCGCCGACTCCCCGTCGGCCGCCTCACCGGTCTCGGTCCGGCCGTCAGCGGAGACCACCACCCGGTCCGGGCCGCGGGTGGCCCTCAGAGCGGCCACCTCGGTGCGCGCGTCGAGAACGCCGTACCAGCGAGCCGGCTCGCCGGTGCCGGGGTCGACCACGAGCAGCCCCTCGCCCTGCAGGGCCGCCTCGTCGTCCGGGAGGGGCGCGCCGCGCCGGAACCGCATGGTGTGCTGCCACCGGGCGTCCGGACGGTGGGCGGTGCGACCGGCGGTGTGCCACCGGGTCGGGCTCCAGCTCTGCCAGCCTTCCGCGTAGACCCGCACCCGCTGGGGGTTCACCGCGAGCTCGTCCACGGCCTGGAAGGTCATCTCAGGTCCTCACGTCCCGGCCGGCGACGGCTCGCCGGGCTGGTCCAGGTCGACCGGCACGGGCGCGCCGCCTCGCTCCGCGGACGCGGCGGCGGCGAGGCTGACCAGCGCGGAGCCGAGCGCGTGGGTCGCGGCGTGCTCCGGCTCCCGGCCCTCCGTGACCGCGCACATCAGCTCGCCCATCGCGCCGGCGAAGCCGTCGACGAACCAGGCGCCATGCAGCGGCAGGTCCGTCACGGTGCCGTCGCGGTCCAGAGTCAGCCGGTCCGACCCGCCGAGCACACTGCCCCGCAGGGTGCCGTCGGCGCCGTGCACCCAGAACGGGCACCCGGGCTCAGTGGCCCGGGCGTCCCCGACCACCCGGACGGTGGCCGTGGCACCGTCGGCACAGGCCAGGTTGACCGTGGCCGACCACGGGTTCCGGGCTGCGGCCGGCTGGCCGGGAACCCGGGAGTCCCAGGCCTGGACCACCCGGACACCGGCGCCTTCGAGCCAGCAGCGGGTGATGTCGACCCAGTGCACCAGGTAGTCGGAGAGGAGCATGTGCGGTACGTCGTCGAACGGCGTGCCGGCCAGCGGCGGCAGCGGCTTGTCGTGCAGGTGGGTCACACCGACCACGCGACCGAGGGCACCGGCGCGCAGCAGCAGGGTGGACATGCGCCAGGCAGGGGCCCAGCGCGCGTTGTGGTTGACCGCGAACCGCAGCCCGGCCCGGCGGGCCCGGTCGGCCAGTGCCGTCACGCGGGGCAGGTCGGCGGCATCGGTGAGGAGCGGCTTCTGAGCCAGGACGTGCTTCCCCGCGGCCAGGGCCGCCTCGACCAGGTCGAGGCGCGCGGCGGGGCCGGTGGCCACGTCGACGATGCGCACGCGCGGGTCGGAGAGCAGCTCGGCCGGGTCGGCGTACACGCGTTGCACGAAGGGGAACCGGCTCCGTGTCTCGGCCGTGGTGGCGGGTGTGCGGCTCCACACTCCGACCACCTCCACGCCGTACCGCTCGTAGGCCGGCAGGTGCGCGGTGTGCGCGATCGCGCCGCAGCCGAGGACGGCGACCCCGGTCCGGTCGTCGGGGAACCGCGGGGTCGGGTCCAGCCTCGACACCAGCTCGACGACGTCCGGTCCGCCGTCGGGGGCGGTCGTCGAGGCAGTCATCTGGTCGGCGCCGCGTCGAAGCGGAGGATCACCTGCAGGGTGTCAGGGTCCCCGGAGTCGAGGCGCTCGAACGCGTCGGCGACGTCGGCTGCGGCGACCACGTCGCTGACCAGCCCGGCAACGTCGACCCGGCCGGCGGCCACCTGGTCCATGAACACCGACACCAGCCGCTGCTGGTGCCAGCGCGCGCCCAGGGCGAGCGGGGTGCCGGAGATCTGGCTGGCCACGATGCGCACCCGGTTGTGATGGAACTCCTCGCCGAGGCGCAGCGCGTCCGCGCCGCCCTGGTAGAAGCCCGACGCGACGACCGTGCCGTCCACGACCACCGCGCGGACCGCCTCGTGCAGCGCCCGGTAGCTGCCGCTCAGCTCGATCGCCGCGTCCGCCCCGCCTCCCCCCGACCACGCTCGTACGGCGGCGCCGGCCCCCCCGCCCACGTCCGCCGGCACCACGTCCGAGGCGCCCATGGCACGGGCCGCCTCCAGCCGCCTCGGGTGCGCGTCGACCGCCGCCACCACGGCACCGGACAGCGCCGCCAGGCCAGTGGCCAGCAGCCCGATGACCCCTTGGCCGAAGACCGCGACCCGGTCGCCCAGCCGCACGTCGGCGGCCAGGACCGCGTTGAGAGCGATCGCGCCGACCCGGGCGAACACGCCGTGGACCGGGTCCGCCGTCGCCCCGAGGACGTGCCCGGCCAGCGAGGCGGCGGGCACGACCGCGTCGCTGCGATGCCCCCAGATGCCGTAGACCACCGCGCCCGGCGCCAGACCGGTCGCGTGGGCGTCCACGTCGGCGGACGTCTCGACGACCTCGCCGACCTCGGAGTAGCCCCACCCGGTCACCGGGTAGCGATGAGTGGGCGTGCCGTCGCGGAACAGCCGCTGCTCGGGGTCCCAGGTCCGGGTGAGGTACGGGTTGGTCCCGCGGTACGCCGTCAGCTCGGTGCCCGCCGAGATGCCCGAGTACCAGGTCCGGACCCGCACGCACCCCGGCTGCAGCGGCATCTCGTCGCACTCGACGAGCGCGACGTCGCCCGGCGCCCGGAACGACACGACGAGGGGCACCGGCTCAGCCCTTCTCCGCGCCGGCGGTCAGCCCGCCGGACAGCCACCGCTCGGAGACGAAGAAGAGCACGATGATCGGCAGGGTCAGGATCACCGACCCCGCCATCAGCACGGTGGTCGGCACCTCGATGCTCCCGGCGAGCTGCGACAGCCCCAGCGACACCGTCCAGTTGTCGCGTCGCTCGACGAGGAACAGCAGCGCGAACAGGAACTCGTTCCACGCGATCATGAAGATGAACAGCGCGTTGGAGACGATGGCCGGCATCGCCAGCGGCAGGCTGATGTGCCGCATGCCCTGCAGCCGGGAGCAGCCGTCCAGGGCGGCCGCCTCCTCCAGGCTGGCCGGGATTGTGTCGAAGTAGTTGCGCAACATGTAGATGGACACCGCGGCCACCTGCGCGACGTAGACCACCAGCAGCCCGACCAGCGACCCGCGGAGCCCGATCCGGGTGTAGAAGACGAAGATCGGGATCGCCAGCAGGATCGCGGGGAAGAAGTACACGCCGAGGAACAGCGCGCTGATCTGGCGGCGGCCGAAGAACTCCAGCCGGCTCACGGCGTACGAACCGGGGATCGCGACCAGCAGCGACAGCACGACGGTGCCGAGCGCGACCAGCAGGCTGTTGCGGATGAAGGTCAAGAACCCCTGGCCGCCGTCCTCAACGGACTTCAAGACGTTGGTGTACGTCGACCAGTTCATGTCGCCGAACGGGACCCAGAGCGCCCCAGGGTCCTGCAGCAGCGCGTCGAGCGGCCGGAACGACAGCAGCACCATGTAGTAGAACGGGAACACCGCGGCCAGCAGCAGCACGACGATGACCACCGGCCGCAG
>JBIOYO010000387.1:0-3964 GCA_044870175.1 Nocardioidaceae bacterium
GGCTCCGGTGCCGGCCCGGGTGGTCTTGAGGCCGGCCGCCCAGGATTGTCACCAGCAGCAGCCAAGCACACCACAGCCAGCCAGATCACCAGCCAGATCACCAGTCCAGCAAGGAAGAACACCCCGATGAGCATCCGTCGCCCTGCCCTCCCGGACCTGTCCACCACCCCCGGCAAGCTGGTCGCCTCCCTCGGTGTCGCCGCGGTCGCCGCCGGCGTCGCCGGACTGGGCACGTTCGGCTCGTTCAGCTCCACCACCTCGGCCAGCACCGCGGTCGACTCCGGCACCGTGGCCATCGCCCTGGGCAGCCCCGGCACCGCGGCCAACCGGCTCACCGTCGGCGCCAGCGGCCTGGTCCCCGGCGACACCATCCAGCGCGCGGTCACGCTGAGCAACACCGGCACCCAGAACCTCGGCTCGCTGACCCTGTCCTCGGCCGCGACCACCACCAGCAAGCTCGACACCGACCCGGCCATGGGCCTGCAGGTCCGCATCGACAGCTGCTCCACACCGTGGACCGAGACCGGCGCCGCACCCGCCTACACCTACACCTGCGGCGGCACCACCGGCACCGTGCTCACCGACCGGCCGGTGATCGCCACCAACACCGCCCTGAACGCACCCGCCGCGCTCACCGCCGGCTCCACCAGCCACCTGCGGGTCACCCTGACCCTGCCCACCGCCGCGGACAACACCCTGCAGGGCCAGTCCTCGGTGATCCGGTTCACCCTCACCGGCACCCAGCGCGACGCCACCACCAAGTAGCAAATGACCACAGCCGACAGCTGAGCAGAGCCGCAGCGGGCCGGCACCCCCCGGAGGGTTTGGGGGGCCACCGGGGGGCGCCCGACCCGCTGCGCGTGGCCCGGCGCACGTCGCACCGCGCCCGGACCGGGGAGGGACCGGCCCGGCCACCCGACCGACGCCGCGCACGCACCAGCCGAGGGGCACCGCACCGTGGGGGGATGCGGTGCCTCCCGGCACCACCACACCAGGAAGAGGACGGCACCGATGGACGACGCAACCGCCGACCCAGGCCCGCTCGACAGGCGCGTCCTGCATCGGCTCGCCGCTGAGCTCCGCAGCCGGGAGGCGGCCACCCGGTTCTGCGTCCGCTTCCTCCAGCTGCTTCCGAGCCGGCTGGACCGGCTCGGCTCCGCGCTGGCGGCCGGCGAGCCTGACGCCGCCCGCGACGTCGCCATGAGCCTCGCGGTGACCTCTGCGACCCTGGGCGGCACCCGGCTGACGACGGTCGCCCGCGAGGTCGAGGACCTTCTGCGCGCCGGCGACCTCACCGCGGCGACCGCGCTCGAGCCCCGGGTCCTTGAGGAGGCGGCCGCCCTCGCCGCGGCCCTGGCGCAGGCAATGCCCGGGCCGGACCCAGGCCATGAGCCTCTGCGCAGGTCCTGACCCGGCCGGCCGGCAGCCCCGGCAGCCTCAGCCGCCGGCGGCCACCGGCCCGCGCGGCACCCGCACCTCGGCGGCGGTCCCGCCGCCGGTGGGCTCCTGCAGCCGCAGGCGGCCCCCGTGCGCGGCGGCGACGCGCGTACACGTCGCCAAGCCCAGTCCCAGCCCGGGCAGGGCGCTGTCGCGGTCGAGCCGCTCCATCGGGGCCAGCAGCCGCTCACGGTCACCGGCAGGGATGCCCGGCCCGTCGTCGGCCACCGTCATCGTCCAGGAGCCGCCGGCGCCCGCCTCGACCCGGACGGTGACCGTCGCGGCCGGACCTCGGTGGTAGCGCAGCGCGTTGTCGAGCAGGTGCCGCACCAGCAGCCGGAAGCCCGCCCGGTCGGCGAGGACCTGCTCGGCCAGCACCGAGAGGCGCGCGCCGGCCGGGCCCTCCACGGCGGCCAGCCCGGGGCGCAGCTCGTCCAGGACAGCACCGGGGTCCACCTTCTCGGGGCGCGGCGGCTGCCCCGCCATGACGTACTCCTCCAGTCCGTGGACGAGGTCGAGCAGCCGGCTGACGCCGGCCTCGATCCGCTTGACATACCGTCCGAGGTGGCCGTCCTCGGCCGCCGAGCCGCGAGACGCGGTGGCCAGCCCCGCGGCTGCATCGGTCAGGGCGACCAGGGCAGGGTCGAGTGCGGTGACCAGCCTGCCGGCGTACGCCGGGAAGGAGCGGTCGCCCGGGTCGCTCTGCCAGCTCGCCACGGCCTCCGCCAGGAGGTCTAGCTCCTCCCGCTGGACCGGGGTGAGCGCGTCCGGTCCGGCCTCGACCCGCAGCTGACCGGTCCGGTCACAGAAGACCCGCTCGGCGGGGACCCCGCTCACCCGTGCCGCGAGCCTCAGCGCGTCGCGGAGCTGCTGCGGGTCAGCCACCGTCCACCGGCGCCAGCCGGTAGCCGACTCCGCGCACCGTCTGGATCCAGCGGGCGTCGCGGGCCCGGTCGCCGAGCTTGCGACGCAGGTTGCCCATGTGCACCTCCACCAGATGCAGGTCGCTGGCCCACTCCCCGCCCCAGACCGCGCGCAGCAGCGCCTCCCGTGTCCAGACCCGGCGCGGCGCGGTCAGCATGGTCGCGAGCAGGTCGAACTCGGTCCGCGTCAGGGTGAGCTCGGCACCCTCCAGCCGGACCACCCGTCCCTCGAGGTCGACCTCGAGGCCACCCCGGCGGACCACCTCGGTGGCCGGCTCCGGCTCGAGCGTCCCCGTCACGGTGGCGCCCCGCGGGCGCCGGAACAGGGCCGCCACCCGGGCCTGCAGGGTCCGCGGGCTGAACGGCTTGACGATGAAGTCGTCGGCGCCCACCTCCAGGCCGATGAGCTGGTCCACCTCGTCCGTGCGCCCGGTGATCATGATGACGTACGCCGCGGTGAACGTCCGCAGCCGGCGGCACACCTCGGTGCCCTCCATGTCCGGCAGCCCGAGGTCCAGCGTGACCAGGTCCGGCTCCACCTTGCGCACGAGCTCGACCCCGTCGCGACCCGACAGAGCCGAGTGCACCTCGAAGCCGGACATGGACAGAACGTCGGTGAGCAGCATGCGGATGTCGTCGTCGTCCTCGACGACCACCGCGGTGCGCGCCTCCATCGCAGCAGTCTGTCACGCACCCGCGGGCCGGCCCGCAGGCCCGCCCGCACCGGTCGCGCAGCCACCTAGGTGGGTCGGTCAGCAGTCCACCGTGTGGCCGGGCACCACTCCGGCGACCAGGTAGTCCTCCACCGCGGAGTCGACGCACTCGTTGCCGGCGCGGTAGCCGGTGTGCCCGTCGCCGTCGCGGCGCACCAGCACGCCGGAGTCCAGCTGGTCGGCGAGGCCCTCCGCCCACCGCATCGGCGTCGCCGGGTCACGGCTCGTGCCCACGACCAGGATCGGCGCCGCGCCGGCGGCGTCCAGCTGCTCGGGCCCGCGCCCGGACTGCACCGGCCACACCTCGCACGAGGTCATCCCGAAGGCGAAGAACCGCCCGAAGGTCGGCGACGCGGTGAGGAACGCGGCGTCCGCGGCCGGCACCTGGTCCCACCGCAGCCCGCCGGGCCGGTCCAGGCAGCTGATCGGGAGGAACGCCTCCAGGGAGTTGTCGGTGAACCCGTCCGGCCCCCGGTGCGAGTACGCATCGGCCAGAGCGAGCAGCAGCGTGCCGTCGCCGTCCAGGGCGTCGGGCAGCGCCACGTCGAGGTACTTCCACAGGCTCTCGGCGTACAGCGGGTAGGCCAGGCCGTACGTCGCCAGCCCCTCGGTCAGCACCCGGTCGCCGTCGGTCCGCATCGGCGTGCGGTCCAGCCGGGCGAGCAGGTCGGAGACGCGTTGCAGCGACTCGGAGCGGGTGTCGCCGAGGTAGCAGTCCTCGCCGTCCAGGCACCGGTCGACGTACGCGTCGAACGCGGTCTGCACGCCCTCGGCCTGGTCCAGGGCGGTCCGCCGGTTGGACAGCGACGGGTCGACGGCGCCGTCCAGGACCATCCGGCCGACCCGGCCGGGAAAGAGGTCGGCGTACGTCGCGCCGATGAAGGTCCCGTA
>JBIOYO010000388.1:0-10729 GCA_044870175.1 Nocardioidaceae bacterium
TCGGCCGTCGCGGGCTCCTCGGCCAGCACCTGGAGGTGCTCGGGCTGCAGGTCGCCTTCACCACAACGGCGGTGGTGATCGCGCAGACCTTCGTCGCGCTGCCCTTCCTGGTGCTCAGCCTCGAGGGCGCCCTCGCGACGGCGGGCGAGCGGTACGCCGCAGTCGCCGCCACCCTCGGCGCCCGGCCGGCCACCGTGCTCCGGCGGGTCACGTTGCCGCTGGTGCTGCCCGGGCTCGCCTCCGGGGCGATCTTGTCCTTCGCCAGGGCGCTCGGTGAGTTCGGCGCCACGATCACCTTCGCCGGTAGCCTGCAGGGCGTGACCCGGACCCTGCCCCTCGAGGTCTACCTCCAGCGCGAGACGGACCCGGACGCCGCCGTGGCGCTGTCCCTCCTTCTGGTCGCGGTCGCGGTGCTGGTCATCGGGCTGGTCCCCCGCGGACGAGGTGCGGCCCTGTGACCGTGTCGCTGCAGGCTCGGTTCCTCGAGCGCGACGTCGACGTCGCCCTCGACGTGCCGGACGGACAGACCGTCGCGCTGCTCGGGCCCAACGGGTCGGGCAAGTCCACCACCCTGCTCGCCCTCGCCGGACTCCTGCGGCCCGACGCCGGCGCGGCCACCCTGGACGGCACGACGCTGTTCCGGGTGGGCGACCCACCCGAGGAGTGGCTGCCGGCCTCCCGGCGAGGCATCGCGCTGCTGGCCCAGGACCCCTTGCTGTTCCCGCACCTCGACGTGCTGGAGAACGTCGCGTTCGGTCCGCGCAGCGCCGGGCGGCGACGAAGCGAGGCCCGGGAGACGGCGCGTCACTGGCTCGGCGAGGTCGACGCCGCGGGGCTGGCGGACCGCCGTCCGGGCCAGCTCTCGGGGGGGCAGGCCCAGCGGGTCGCCGTGGCGCGCGCGCTCGCCACCGACCCCCGGCTGCTGCTGCTCGACGAGCCGATGGCGGCCCTGGACGCCGCCGTCGTGCCCGCGATGCGGCGGACCCTGCGCCGGGTGCTGACCGGCCGGACCGCGCTCGTGGTCACCCACGAGGCGCTCGACGCGCTCGTGCTGACGGACCGGGCCGTGGTCATGGAGGCGGGCCGGGTGGTCGACGACGGGCCGGTCCGCCGGGTGCTCGGCCAGCCGCGCAGCCGGTTCGGGGCCACCGTGGCCGGCCTCAACCTGGTCGCCGGCTCGGCGGTCGGCGGGTCCAGCGTGCGCGACCGGGACGGGCGCGTCGTGGTCGGCGTCGCCGCGTCGCCGATCCCCGACGGGCAGGACGCGGTCGCGGTGTTCTCCCCGGCGGCGGTCGCGATCTACCGGACCCCACCTGCGGGCAGCCCGCGCAACCGCTTCCCGGTGCTGGTCGACCACCTGGACCCGCGCGGCCATCTGGTCCGGGTGCGGGCGGGCGACCTCAGCGCGGACGTGACGCCGGCCGCGGTCGCCGACCTCGACCTCGAGCCGGGAAGCCGGGTGACCATGGTGGTCAAGGCGACCGAGGTGGCGACGTACCCGCTGTGAGGCGACCGGCCCTTCTGCCCGGCTCGCGAATACGACACAGTGAGGCCATGAACGACAGCGATCACTCAGACAGCAGCGCGCCGGTCGTTGCCGGGTACGACGGCAGCCCGGACGCCGACGTGGCCCTGCGCTGGGCGGTGAGCTACGCGCGCACGGCCGACCGGCCGTTGCGGGTCCTGGTCGGCTGGGTGGACACCACCGACGTCGTCGTGCTGACCACCACGACCCCGGAGGAGCGCCGCAAGGTGGTCCTGGACCGCGCCGCGCAGCTGGTCGCGGAGCTGCCCGAGGACCACGTGCATGTGGACACCGACGACCGGCCGGCCGCCCCGGCGCTGATCGAGGCGTCGCGACAGGCCGGCCTGCTGGTGATCGGCGCGCAGGGGCACGGGGCGGTCTACGGCCTGCTGATCGGCTCGGTGAGCCAGCACGTCGCCCGGCACGCGGAGTGCCCGGTGGTGGTGGTGCGCCAGCCGCGCGACCCGGACTCCGACCGCGTCGTGGTCGGTGTCGACGGGTCCGAGTGGGGCCGGCACGCGCTGCGGTTCGCGTTCGAGCATGCCGCGCGCACGGGCCACCGGCTCACGGCGCTCGCCGTGTCGTCGTACGCCAGCCTGATCGAGGGCTCAGCGCTGTTCGGCTACGGCCGGCCGTACCCAGCCGGCTACCACACGGAGATCCGGGAGTGGCTCGACGACGAGCTGCGCGAGCTCCGCGCCGAGCACCCCACGGTCCAGACCACGGTCGAGCTCGCCGTCGGGTCGCCCGGACGGTTGCTCGCCGACGCCTCCCGGGCCGCGGCTCTGGTCGTCGTCGGGTCGCGGGGCCGCGGCGAGTTCGCCGGGCTGCTGCTCGGCTCGACCAGCAGCACCGTCCTGCACCACGCCGACTGCCCGGTCGCGGTGGTTCGGTAGGACGGCCCGCTCACTGCGACGGCTGCGGGATCTTGCACTTGATCTTCGGGTTGACCCCTACGTAGTTGAGCGGGCCGGCCACGATGGTCAGCGCCGTGTCGCCGAACGTCTTGCAGGTCACGTCGCGGTCGTTACCGAAGTAGCCGCGCTGGTAGGCGGCGAGGGCGCCGATGGCAAGCCACGCCAGCACGATCAGGGTCACGATGGTCTTCACGGCCGCTCCGTTCACAGGGTCGTCCCCGACTGGGACTGCGTGTGCGCTTTCTCCTACCCCGTCAGGCCCCGATCGCAACGAAGCTGGCCGCGGTGGCCTCGGCGACCGGGTCGCCCCGCGCCGCCACGCGCGCGGCGAGAAGCGCCTCGGCGGACGACGAGCCGGTGGCGAGGGCGTCGTGCAGGCACAGCATGGCCGGGACGGTTGCGGCGTCGTCGACCTCAGCGACGCTGGAGACGATGCTGGCGGTCCCCAGCGACAGCAGCGCCGCGCCGAGGCCGAGCAGCTCCCCCGCGCCGACCGGCCGCATGACGCCGGAGTCGCAGGCCGAGAGCACGACCTGGTACGGCGCCACAGCGAGCCGCTCGAAGTCGTGCACCGTGAGCGGGCCGTCGTCGAGGTCCAGCGAGGAGAACATCGGGCTGTCGCTGCGGAAGTGGCCGTGCGCCGCGATGTGCGCGAGGCCGGCGCCGTCCAGCGCGGTGAGAGCCGCCTCGACCGTCGCGGTGCCACGCAGGAGCAGCTGCGCCGAGGGGTGCCTCGCCGCGAGCACGGGGACCTCGGCGCCACCGGTGCCGAGGCCCGGTCCGGCCACCAGCACCACCGGCGCGCCGGCGGGGCGCCGGCGGCCCTGGGCGAGCAGCCACAGCGAGGCCGACGGCACGCTGGTGACCGGCCGGTCCCGCAGCGCTGGCAGCAGGCCCCAGGGCACCGCGTGCAGCCGGCCCGGCGCCGAGACCACCACGGCGTCGTCGCCGAGCGTCCGGGCGGCGGCCCCGAGCAGGGCCTCCTCCAGCCGGGCGCCGGCGGGCGCCACGCGCGCCGGCCGGCCGCGCGCCGTCTGCCGCAGCGCGAACCTGGCCGCCTCGAGGGCCCGCGCCGCCGCGTCCACGGGGCCGACGGCCATCCGGCGCACTCGGCCTCCCCGGACCACCACGGCGTGCACGTGCCCGTCGACCTCGACCAGCTCCACCAGCGTGAGGCTCCCCTCGAGCAGCGTCCCCACCAGCCGGTGCAGGTCGAGGCGCGTCCGGGCCCGCTCGGCGCCCGCGCGTTGGCGCAGCCGCTCCCCGATGGCGTGCTCGAGGCTAGCCCGCTCCTGCTCCAGCACGGAGGTGGGGGTGCCCTCGTCGCGCGCCGCGGCCAGCCGGCGCGCATTGTCCCGCAGGGCCGCCAGCTGGCCGGTGAGCTGGGTGTCCGCGGGGGGCCGCAGCGGCGCCAGGGCCAGCGTGGTGGCTCGCCATCGTTCGGACCAGCGCAACACCGAGCGCGCCCCGCCGCGTGCGAGGGCATGACGCATCGCCAGGCGCGCGAGGGTGTCGCCGTGGCCGCTGGCGAGGGCTCGCAGCTCGGAGCTGCCCAGCGCCGCCTGGTGCTCCTCGAGCGCGTCGAGCCCGTGCCCGCAGGCCGCAAGGACGCCTCGGCCCGGAGACGACGCCTCCCGGTCCAGTGCCGTCGCCAGCCATCCCACGGCGCGAACCCACGCCGACCCCGTGCGCCGGTGCCGGGCGGCGGCGGCGAGGTGCTCGTGAGCGGACGGCAGGCCCAGGTCGGCAGCGAGCCGGCCGGCCAGCAGCCGCGCGGCCACCGTCTCGTCGGCCCGGGCGGCGGCCAGCCGGTCTCCGGCCGACTCCGCCGCGGCCAGCATCGGCAGGCTGCGCTCGCCGAGCTCGTAGCGCGCACGGATCCCCACCAGCTCCGCACGCGCCTGCCACCAGGACCTGCCCTGGCGGGCGAACAGGTGGCCCGCCTCGACAGCGCTCGCCGTGGCGCGGCCGAGCTCGTGGGCCTCCAGGCAGGCGCCGGCATGCACGAGCAGCAGCTCGGCGCGCTGTCGCGGCTGCACGGCGGGCCCGGTCACCGCGGTCTCCGCGAGCCGGACCGCCTCGTCGTGCAGCCCGGCGGCGAGCAGCGCGGAGCACCGGTCGAGGGTCAGGTCGTGGGACACCACGCCCAGCGCGGCGTACCGCCGGGCCGCCTCGTCGTACAGGGAGAGCGCCCGCGGCAGGTCACCCTGGCACGCCGCGATGTCGCCACGGTTGTGCACCGCGTGCACGCGTTCCAGGTCCTGACCGAGCTGTTCGTAGATCGCCTCGGCCCGCCGGACGTGCCGCTCGGCCGCCCCCACGGCGCCCAGCGCCAGCTCGGTGGCCGCACGCACGTTCCAGACCCGGGCCTCCCACAGGCGGTCGCCCCCTCGGCGCGTGCCGTCCAGGGCCCGGCGCAGGTCGGTCAGCGCCTGCTCGTGCCGCCCGACCATGGACAGCACCCACGCGCGCCGCACCAGGACCGTGGCGAGCGTGTGTCCCGTCGCCTCCTCCGCGGCGGTGTCCAGCTGGTCGAGCCCGGGGCCCGTCCGGCCGTCCATGGCGAGCGCCGCACCGTACGTCGCACGGACGTCGGCGACCCGGTCAGGACCAGCGGCCGACCTGGCGAGCCGCAGCGCCGCACGCAGCTCCGCCAGCGCCTCCGGCATCCTGCCCTGGTCGCGAAGCACGATGCCGGCCGCCTGGTGGGCGTAGCTGCGGACCACCGGGTCGGTGGACTCCGCGGCGAGGCGCCGGCCCCGCTGCAGGGCCTCCTGCGGCCGTCCCACCGCGAGGTGCAGCAGCTCTGCCAGCCCCTCGGTCGTGGTGTCGGCATCGGTCAACGGACCTCACCCTCCGCGGCGTCGTGCCGCTACGCTACGCACAAGCTCCCACAGCCACGATCGCATCGAGGCCCGCCATGCGCCCACCCCACCAAGACCGGCCGAGCAAGCCCCGTGACCCCGACCGCGCGGAACGCACCCGGGTGCAGATCGGCATCATCGCCGAGGCGTTGGGACGCGACCAGGTCGCCTGGTTCAGCCGCACCGAGGACAACCTCCCCGAGGACTTCGAGTACCTGTTCCATCCCGGGCGCCTGCTCGTCCGCGACGAGCACGTGCAGCTGGTCGGCGAGACCCTGGGCGGCGGCGGGCCGGTCGGCGAGCCGGAGGGCTACCCGACCGGTGAGCGGCAGGAGGGTGAGCGGCCGACGGGGCTCACCTTGTTCGGCCTGCCGGACGGGCGCGACGTGCCCTCCTCGCTGGACACCCTCGACCGCGCCCTCGGCCCGGGCATCGCCACGCCGGACCACATCTTCTACGTGACGGGAACCTCGGCATGCTGCCCGGCTACCGAGCCCGAGGAGCCGCCGTCCGACAGTCCGGTCCCGGCCATGTCCGCAGACGCCGGCGACGGCAAGGGCGTGACCGTGGCCGTCGTGGACACCGGGTGGCACCCGCCGGCCGAGCTGCACCCGAAGACCCCCTGGCTCCGGGGGGTGACCGGCGACCCCGAGCAGATCGACCCCAAGGCGATCCACGCCTACGGCGGCCACGGCACGTTCGTCGCGGGCGTGGTGCGGTGTGTGGCGCCGGCTGCGGCCGTCCACGTCGACGGCTTCCTGACGCGAGGCGGCGCGATCCACGAGTCCGCGATCTTCCGTGAGCTCAGCCAGGCGATCCGGCGCAAGCCCGACATCGTCAGCGTGTCGGCGGGGACCAAGAGCCGCAACAACCTGCACCTGCTCGCCTTCGAGCTGCTCTGGGAGCAGCTGGTGGGGCCGCTGGGGACGACAGTGCTGGTGGCCGCGGCCGGCAACGACGGCTCGCCGCAGCAGTTCTACCCCGCCGCCCTGCCCTGGGCCGTGGGAGTCGGCTCGCTGGACGCCGACGAGGAGGTCTCCGACTTCTCCAACTACGGCAGCTGGGTCGACGTGTTCGCCCTCGGGCGGGACGCCCGCAACGCGTTCCCCAAGGGCACCTACGTCTGCCACGAGCCGCCGAACGACAACCCTCCGGTCCAGCGCACGTTCGACGGCATGGCGCAGTGGAGCGGCACGTCGTTCTCGACGCCGCTGGTCTCGGGGATCATCGCCGCGCGCATGAGCCACACCGGCGAGACCGCGCGGCAGGCCGCCGACGTGCTCGTGGCCCGGGCCCAGGCCGCCCGCCAGCCCGGCGAGGTCGCCGTACTGCGTCCCGGCCCGCACAACAACACCTGACAGTTCCGAGTCGGCCTTCCGCGGGGCGCCCATCGGGCTGGGACTGATCCGTGCCGGGGCGCGTCGTGCGACCGGCCACGGGTCCCGCCCTGGTCACCGGCTCGGCGGTGCGGTTCGCCGCCGCTGCCGCGGTCTGGGCGGACCTATTCTCGGAGTGCTCCGAGGTCCTGCCCGCTACAGGGTCACCCACTCGCTGGTGTGGGCCTGACCCGCCATCGTCACGTGGAAGCGCACCCGACCCCCGGTCACCCCGGACACCGTGAAGAAGCCGTCCTCGTCGGTGTCCACGCGCGCCTGGGGACCCCTCCCCCCGGAGAGCTCCACGACCGCGGCCGAGCCGGGCAGCAGCTGCCCGGTCAGGGTGCCGCAGTCCAGCTCGACCTCCAGGCTGAAGTCGCTGGCCTGGAAGGCCAGCACCCGCGGCGGAGCGGTCCCGGCGCTGCGGACCAGCGACTGGTCGGCGAACAGCGAGTCGTGGGTGAGCCGCATCAGCTCGTCGTCGACGGTCCTCCAGGTCAGGGCGGCCCGAGCCGCCTCACGCGCCTCTGCGGTCACCGCGCCGGGCTCGGCCAGCGCCGCGCGCAGGTCGGCGATCAGGGCCTCGTCGTCGGGCCAGGGGTCCGACGGGCGACCTTGACGGTCAGGCGAGCCGGGCACGGGATCCACCCCCTTCTGTGGTCCAGGGCTCGAGCAGCGCGCGGACGGCGGGAGTCCGCCGCAGCTGGTCGAGCGCACGGGCGCGGGTGGGTCCGATGCTGCCCACCGGGATTCCGAGCGTACGGCTGATCTCCTCGTACGACGGCGCCGGGTCGGTGGCCAGCAGCTCCAGCAGCCGCCGCCGGTCCGGAGGAATCTCGGCCAGACCGTCCCGCAGCGCCTGGTGCCGCTCCTCGCGAAGCAGGCTCGCGTCGACGGAGGGCTGGTCGGCGGCGCGGTCCAGGGACCAGTCGTCCAGCGGGTCGACCGGTGTCGCACGGCCCCGCCGCCGGATCTGGGCCAGGCACTCGTGCCGGGTCGTGGTCGCGATCCAGCCCGGCAGCGCGCGCGGCTCCCGGATCGTGACCAGGTGCTCCACCAGGCGCAGCCACACGGTCTGGTTCACGTCCTGCGCGTCCGGGCCCGTGAGCCGGTGCCGTGAGATCAGCGCCGTGACCAGCGGCAGGAACCTCTCCACCAGGGTGTCCCACGCGGCCTGGTCGCCGTCGCGGGCCCTTCCCACCAGCGCCGCCACCGAGTCGGGGTGGTCCGCCCCGGTGACCTGCGACATCGAGCACTGCGCCTCCCAGGACCGCATGTTCACTGCCAGGAGGAGGCGGCACCACCTCGGTAGATACCTCCGGTGGCCGCCCTACCTCACCACTGCCACGGGGCAGGTGGCGTGGTGCAGCACCGCGGCGCTGACCGAGCCCAGCAGCAGGCCGGCGAACCCACCGCGACCGCGGGAGCCGACCACCACCAGCGACGCCGCGTGGGACCGGTCGGTGAGCAGGCGGCCGGCCGAGCCGACCGTGAGCTCCGCGGAGACGTCGACATCGGGGTAGTCGGTGCGCAGGTCGTCTAGGTAGTCGTCGAGCCACTCGCGCATCTCGGCGCGGTAGTCCGGCAGGTGAGTGTCGGCGTACCCGTAGAGCGCGGCGCCGCCGTACGACGAGCCGTAGGAGATCACGTACACCACCGAGAGCGTGCCGCCGACCTTGTTCACGTGCTCGAACGCGAACTGCAGCGCGGCGCGGCTGTGCTCCGAGCCGTCCACGCCCACGACCACCCGGTCCGAGGACGGGTCCTGCGGCGGGCGCACGACCACCACCGGGCAGGCCGCGTGACGGGTGACGTGCTGGCTCACCGAGCCCATCACGAAGCCGTGGACGGCGCCGTGACCCTGGGCGCCGACGACCAGCAGCCCGGCGTCGCGGGACGCCGCGAGCAGGGCCGGCACGGGCGGCTCGTGGGAGGGAACCACCTCCGCCAGCGCCTCGGGCAGGTCGGTCAGGGCCTTCTCCGCCCGCTCGACGACCAGCGCATGGCGGGCGAGCGCGTGACCTGAGGCCTCGCCCTCGGCCTCGGTGGACGGCGACCCCCCGTCCTCGTCGACGGCGGCGACCAGGGCGGTCAGCGGGCGCTGCTCCAGACGAGCCAGCTGCTCGGCCCAGGCCAGCGCGACATCGCTGAGCTCGGAGCCGTCGAAGCCGACGACGATGCGGTTGCGGGGTGCGGGGTGCGGCGTCCTCCTCATGGCTCCAGTCTGCGTCGCGCGTCGTCCCCGCAGTAGGGCCGTGCGTCACCTCCTGTGACCGGTGGGGCCCACGACACGCCCGCGGCGATCGGGCCGGGAACCTGGTTCTGTCGGTGCCCCCGGCGCAGAATGTCCAGGTCCCGCCCAGCCGCGCGGGTCGGGCGCCGGCCGAGCGCTCGTGGGGGCCGATCCCGGGAGGTCCAGATGTCGTTGCCACGTTCCCGTCCTCGCGCCGCGGTCGTGGTGGCCGGTCTCGCGCTGGTCGCGTCCACCTGGCCGCCGCTCGCGGGCAGCGCCGCCGGCTCTCCGGGGGCGACGGTCGCGCCGTCGCGTGCCGCGCAGGCCCGCCAGGAGCCGCTGACGGACAAGGCGGTCTTCTTCGCCTCCGACGGGATGCGCCAGGACCTCGTCGAGCGGTACGCCGCCCAGGGGCAGATGCCGGCCATGCGCTCCCTGCTGCGCAGTGGCGTCCACGCCCGCGGCGACGGGCTGCTCACCCAGGCGCCGACGAACACCGGCGCCGGGTGGTACACCCTGGCGACCGGCGCCTGGCCGGGCGTCCACGGCTCGACCAACAACACCTTCCACAGGAACGGCGACCCCTTCGCCAACCGGACCGCGGCCTTCGACCCGGGTGTCCTGCAGGCCGAGACCATCGCCCAGTCCGCCGAGCGCGGCGGCCTCAAGGTCGCCCAGGTCGAGTGGGCCGGCGGCCGCAACGCGACCATCTCCGGGCCGACCATCGACTTCCAGCGGTTCTTCTCCGGCCGCGGGGTGACCACGAACTTCATCGGTGGTCCCGGCGACGTGCTCTTCGACGACGCGGCGTTCATCTCCTCCTTCGGGCTGCAGTTCGACAACCCCGACGGGTACGCAGGCCAAGCGCCGTTCGCGGGGGCCGAGCCGCAGCCCGCGACCGGCTGGACCGACGTGCCGCGCTCCTACAGCCCCCCACAGGAGATGCGGATGCGCGTGCTCGACGCCGGCCTCGACAAGTACGGCCTCGACGCCTACGTGTACGACAGCCGCGACGACGGCCGCACCGGCTACAACCGGGTGCTGTTCTCCCCCACCAAGGACGGCGACGACGCGGTGGCCGACCTGCGCCCCGGCGAGTGGGGCGACGTGAAGGTCACGGTCAGCGGCGGCTCCTCCGCCGGCCTGACCGCGGGCATGCTGGTCCGGGTCGAGGAGCTGTCCGGTGACCTGTCCCGGGTGCGGCTGTTCCACACCTCGGTGAGCCGGGCCAACGCGAGCTGGCCGGGCTGGGAGGGCGACCGCGGCTACACCGACTTCGAGGAGTTCCTGGCCGCGGAGTTCCCCACCTCCACGGCAGCCGACTTCGCGGTGCTCGAGGCGGGGGTGGTCAGCGAGGAGACCTACGCCGACCAGGGCCTGTACTGGTCCACCGGACACCTGCCGATGCTGCGCTACATCGGCCGCCACTACCGGCCCGACCTGTTCTTGGTCGGCACGCCCACCACCGACGAGTTCTCCCACCAGTTCCTCGGGCTGGTCAGCCGCCGGCTTCCGGGCGGGCAGGCCAACCCGGCGTACGACGATGCGGACCTCGACGGGGTGCCCGACGGCCGGGTGGCCGCGCGGGAGGGGTTCATCCGCGCGGCGTACGCCGAGTCCGACCGCACCCTGGCGCTGGCCCGCTCGCTGACGGGTCACGACCCGACGACGTTCGTGTCCTCCGACCACGGGTTCGCCCCGCAGTTCCTCGCCGTCGACGCGAGCACGGTGCTGGTCGACCTGGGCCTGCTGTCGCGCCCGCAGACCTCCAACTGCCGCACGGCCACCGGCGAGACGATCGGCAAGGCGAAGGC
>JBIOYO010000389.1:0-4706 GCA_044870175.1 Nocardioidaceae bacterium
CTGGTCCTCGGCTCGTCCGACAAGGGCCATCTCGGCCGGATCTCCCTCGGCAGCATCACCGGCCGGATGATGCACGGCGCCGGGGTGCCCCTGGCGGTCGCCCCCCGTGGCTATCGCGGCGACCCCGGCGCCCGGATCGTGCGGGTCACCGTCGCGTACGACGGGGCGGACGGCGCCGCGCACCTGCTCGACACCGCATGGCGCTGGGCGGCCGAGACCGGTGCCGCGCTGCGCGCAGTGTCCTTCGCCGTGCAGACCACGCCGGTCCTCGTGCCGATGGGGGTGTCGCCGGAGACCGAGGACCTCGTCACCCAGCAGGCGGTACGCCGCTGGCGGGACTCGCTCGCCTCGGACCTGGCCGGCCTGGAGCCTCGCGGCGACCTGCGACCGGGACCGCTCGAGGTGGGCGCGGGGAGCTCGTGGCGGGACGCGCTGGAGAACGTCGACTGGGTTCGGGGCGACCTGCTCGTGGTGGGGTCGAGCTCGTCGGCTCCCGCCACCCGGGTGTTCCTGGGCTCGCGCGCGTCGAAGATCCTGCGTCACGCACCGGTCCCGGTGATGGTCGTCCCCGCTGCTTGACATGTCGACCCCGGCCGCGCCGCGATGGGGGCCACTCGCCCCTCGTCGCGGCGCGCTCGCCGAGACGATCACGGCGTTCCAGGACCGGTTCCCCAACCTGGTCGGCGCCGACGACCCGGAGGCGCGTCGCCGGGCGCAGATGATGGCGGTCACTTTGGAGATCGCCGCCGCCCAAGGGGTGAAGGGCGCGACGCTACGCACCATCGCGGCCCGGACCGGCATGCGGACCGCGAGCCTGTACTCCTACTTCCCCGGCGGCAAGGACGAGCTGGTCTCCACCGCGCTCGCCGAAGGGCTGGGTGCGTTCTACCGGGAGGTCGCCGCCGCCCTGCGTGCCGACGAGGGCGCCCAGGAGAACCTGCGCCGCCTCGTGTTAGCCCACACCCGGTGGACGCTGGTCAACCCGCTCATCGCACCGGCCATCCTGGTCCTCGAGCGCGCGCACGCGATCTCCCCGGTCATGACCGATGCGACCGCCCGGTCGATCCGGCAGCTGCACGACGACTACCGTCGGCTGCTCCGCGCGGTCCTCGCCGAGCTGGGCATCCCGGGCGACGACGCCGGCCGGCTCGCCGAGCTGCTGGTCGTGGTCTGCGACAACGCGGACCTGTGGAGCCCAGCGGCCGGCGGTGGCTCCGCGGACGCCGAGGAGTTCGCCTGGCTGGCGACGCGACGTCTGGTTGGCCTGTGCTGAGGTGGGCACCGACAACCCGCTGCCGCTCCTCCTGGACCTGGCCGGCACGTTCGCGTTCGCGCTGAACGGAGCTCTGATCGCCGGCCGCGTCACCCGGCTGGACATCGCAGCGCGCCGCACTCGAGGTGACGAGGGCGGTGGACTCCGGCGCCACGGCGGGCCAGGATGGTCTTGGCCCGGGCTACCTGGTCACCTACCGCGGGAGGCTCCATGGTCAACCATCTGATGCTCTGGGCGGCGGAGAACCCGCGCATGGAGAAGGCGGTGGCGAACAGCAGGCTGTTCGCGAGGATCGTGCACCGCTTCGTCGCGGGGGCGACGCTCCAGGACGCCCTTGGCGTGGCACAGCAGCTCAATGCGCGGGGCATCGGGGCGATCACCGACCAGCTCGGCGAGGGCGTGGCGGATCTTGCCGGGGCAACTCAGGCGGCGCAGGAGTACCTCGCCGCCGTCGACGCGATCGCAGAGCGGCGCCTCGACGCAACGGTCTCGTTGAAGCTCTCCCAGCTCGGGCTGGTGATCGACCAGGACGTGTGCGCGCAGAACCTCGACCTGGTCCTCGGCAGGGCCGCCGAGCTCGGCGTCGGCGTCGAGGTCGACATGGAGCAGAGCGACCTGGTGGACCAGTCCTTGAAGGTCTTTCGAGAGGCGGTGGAGCGGCACCCCGGGATCCGCCTCGCCATGCAGGCCAACCTGCGCCGGACACCCTCGGACCTGGACGCGATGGCCGCCCTCAAGCCACGAGTCCGCCTGGTCAAGGGCGCCTACGCCGAGCCGATCGACAGGGCGCTGCGCTCCACCAAGGAGGTGACGGCGCAGTACCGGCACCTCACCGCGTGGCTGTTCGAGCACGGCAGCGACCCGGCGTTCGGCACGCACGACTCCGCGTGCATCGAGCACGCCGAGAAGGTGGCGTCGGACCTGGGCGTGGGGAAGCAGGGTTTCGAGCTCCAGATGCTCTACGGCATCCGGCGTGACCTGCAGGAGAGCCTGGCCCGGGAGGGGTACCGGGTCCGTGTGTACATCCCCTACGGGTCGGCCTGGTACCCCTACCTGATGCGGCGGATGGCTGAGAAGCCCACCAACCTGCTGTTCTTCCTGCGTGCGGTCGCGGGTCGCTGAACCGGCTCGGGGAGAGCGCACGGCATGACCGACCAGGCACAGCTGCACGCCTACACCAGCATGTGGCGCCTGCGGGGCGACGCATGGGCGTCGCTCGCAGACGCCACCCGACGGCTGTCGGACGCGTTCACGCCCGATGACCAGCGGCAAGGACTGCAGGACGAGGCTGCCGAGCTGCTGCGGCGCCTGGACCCGTTCGAGACCTACTGGTCCTATCCCGGCCGGAGCGTGCTGAGGCAGATCGGCGCGGTGTGCGACCGCGGGGACTACGAGTCCGCGATGCGCATGGCCGACACGATCACCCGCGTCATCTCGGGCAACGTCGAGGAGCCCGCGGCCCCGGACCGCATCGAGACGCCGGCGGTCACGGCTCGACAGGGAGAGCCGTGGCGGCGACCGGCGTTCCAGGTCCTGGTCGTCGACTCCCTGCCCGAGGCCGACATGTCCCACTTCCGCGAGGGGATGCGGCAGCTGCGGCGGCCCGAGGACCCGTTCGTCTACGACCTGCTCTTCGTCCCCACGTTCCAGGACGCCCTGATCGCCGTCCTGCTGAACTCCGAGATCCAGGCATGCGTGATCCGAAGCGGCTTCGGCGTGGTCTCGCAGCAGCGGCTCGACGACCTGGGCCGCTTCATCGAGGACTTCGACCCTGGTGAGGTCCACCCGCTCAGCTCCGCGGAGCGGATGCTCCTGCTGGGCACCCGGATCGCAGAGCGGCGTCCTGAGGTCGACCTGTACCTCGTGGGGCAGGTCTCGATCGAGCAGCTCGCGGGGGCGACGAGCAGGCGGTTCCGGCGGATCTTCCATCGCGACGACTTCCTCGAGCTGCACCTGTCCATCCTCGGGGGGGTGGCCGAACGGTACGAGATGCCGTTCTTCACCGCGCTCCGCGGCTACAGCCGTCAGCCGACCGGCGTCTTCCACGCGATGCCGATCTCGCGGGGCAAGTCCGTCGTGAACTCACCGTGGATCCACCAGCTGAGCGACTTCTACGGGCTCAACATCTTCCTGGCCGAGACCTCGGCGACGTCCGGCGGGCTGGACTCGCTGCTCGCACCCTCGGGGCCGATCAAGCGGGCCCAGGAGCTGGCCGCCCGCGCGTTCGGTGCGGACCAGACGTACTTCGTGACCAACGGCACGTCGACGGCGAACAAGATCGTCGTCCAGTCGATCGTCACCCCGGGCGACGTGGTGCTGGTCGACCGGAACTGTCACAAGTCGCACCACTACGCGCTGATGCTCGCCGGGGCCCGGGTGACGTACCTGGACTCCTATCCGCTGGACGAGTACTCCATGTACGGCGCCGTCCCGCTGTCCACCATCACCCAGTGCCTGCGTGACTACGAGGCGGCGGGGGAGCTGGACAAGGTCAAGATGCTGTCGCTGACGAACTGCACCTTCGACGGCATCGTGTACAACGTCGAACGCGTGATGCACGAGTGCCTGGCGATCAAGCCGGACCTGGTGTTCTTGTGGGACGAGGCCTGGTTCGCGTTCGCGGGTTTCCACCCGATCTACCGCCGGCGTACGGCGATGGCCTCGGCGCGGCGGCTGCAGGAGCGCTACCGCAGCCCCCAGTACGCCGCCCAGTACGCCGCCGACGAGGGACTCGGCGACCTGCCCGACCCGGACCGGGTCCGGCTCCGCGTCTACGCCACGCAGTCGACGCACAAGACCCTCACCTCACTGCGTCAGGGGTCGATGATCCACGTCCTGGACGAGGCGTTCCAGCACCTCAACGAGGAGGCCTTCGACGAGGCGTACATGACCCACACCTCCACCTCGCCCAACTACCAGATCCTGGCCTCCCTCGACGTCGGCCGGGCCCAGGCCGAGCTGGAGGGCTACCAGCTGGTGCAGCGGCAGGCCGAGCTCGCGATGAACCTGTTCGACACGGTGCAGGCGCACCCGCAGATCGGCAAGTACTTCCGGTTCCTCGGCACGCCCGAGATGGTCCCCGCCCAGTTCCGCGCATCGGGGATCGAGTGCCCCCTGCGCGAGGGCTTCTCCCAGATGGAGCACGCCTGGGAGAACGACGAGTTCGTCCGCGACCCCAGCCGGCTCACCCTGCTGATCGGCGCGTCGGGGATCGACGGCGACACGTTCAAGCACAGCCACCTGATGGACAGGTACGGCATCCAGGTCAACAAGACCGCCCGCAACAGCGTGCTGTTCATGACCAACATCGGCACCAGCCGCAGCTCGGTCGCCTACCTCATCGAGGTGCTGCTGAGGATCTCCGAGGAGCTCGACGACGAGCTGGCCAGGCTCGGCCCGTTGGGCAAGGACGCCAGGAGACGCAGGATCGCCG
>JBIOYO010000390.1:0-4058 GCA_044870175.1 Nocardioidaceae bacterium
GCGGCCGAGTTCGACGCCGTCCACAACATCCACCGCGCCGTCGACGTCGGCTCGGTCGACGAGGTGATCACCCCCGACCGCATCCGCCCCCGCATCATCGAGGCCATCGAGGCGGCGTACGCCCGAGCTCCGTAGGCCGGCTCGCGTGGGGCAGATTCCCATGGGATGCAGGTCTTTCGCCGCCTCCCATGGCGTACGCCGCGTGGGAGGCGGCTGATGGTCGTGGGGACCTACCTGTCACCTCTCGCGAAATCGGCCTCACCCGCCGCCCGCGCCGTCGAGGCAGGGGGAGTTCACGACGGCTCGGCCCCTGATCACGGGGGCTCCGGACTGCCGAGCCGTCGCATCCTCCCGCCACCTGGCCGCCGACCCGGCGCTTGCTCCTGGCTGGTGGCTGCCGAGCCGGCGCTTGCTCCTGGGTGGTGGCTGCCGAGCCGGCGCTTGCTCCTGGCTGGTGGCCGTCGAGCCGGCGCTTGCTCCTGGCTGGTGGCTGCCGAGCCGGCGCTTCCTCCTGGGTGGCCAGAGAATGCTCCGCCGACTCGTGGTCGAACCCGGGGGAAGTTACTCGGCCCCGGATCATGGGGGAGTTCACGACGGTTCGGCCCGGATCATGGGGGAGTTCACGACGGTTCGGCCTGGATCATGGGGGAGTTCACGACGGCTCGGCCCGGATCATGGGGGAGTTCACGACGGCTCGGCCCCGGTCACGGGGGAGTTCACGACGGCTCGGCATCCCTCGCGTGGGACATGAGGGGGGTCGGGGCGGCGGACCGGGGCGGCGGCGCGGGCGTGGATGGGACTGGCCCCCCCGGAGCGAGGAGCGAGCAAAGGGGGTGGTTGCGCAGCAGCCGCCGTTCCGGGGAGGCGTCCCGACCTCCGGCTGGACCACGACGGGGCCGACCTGACGGGCGATGCGCCCGCACCGATAATCGAGGCAGGTCGCGTCGGCGCCTCAGTCACACCACCAGTCAGTCACACCACCAGGTTGAGCAGCAGCACGAAGACCAGGCCGGAGACGGACAGCACGGTCTCCATCAGCGACCAGGTGCGGATGGTCTGGCCGACGGTCATGCCGAAGTACTCCTTGATCAGCCAGAAGCCGGCGTCGTTGACGTGGGAGAAGAACACCGACCCCGCTCCGATCGCCAGGACCACCAGGGAGGTCTCGGTGGTGTCCATGCCGGTCACGAGGGGGGCGATGATGCCTGCGGCGGTGACGGTGGCGACGGTCGCCGACCCCGTGGCCAGCCGGATCAGCACCGCGACCAGCCACGCCACGACGAGCACGGACAGACCGGTGTCGGTGACGAAGTCCGCGATCACCTGCCCGATGCCGCTGTCGACCAGGACCTGCTTGAACCCCCCGCCCGCGCCGACGATGAGGATGATCCCCGCGATCGGCGGCAGCGACTCGCTGAGCGTCCGGTTGACGTCCTTCTTGCCCATGCCGCTGGTGACGCCGAGGGTGAAGATGGCCACCAGGACGGCGAGCAGCAGCGCGATGAGCGGCGTTCCCAGGAAGTCCAGGACCTTGTACAACAGGAGGTCCTCGTCCACCCACAGCTCCACCAGCGCCCGGGCCATCATCAGCACCACGGGCAGGAGCACCGTGAACACCGTGACCGCGAAGGACGGCCGACGGTGCCGAGTGTCCCGGATCGCCTCGAACGGGTTGTGCTCGGCGCCCACGTACACCCACCGCTGGGCCACCTTGGTGAACAGCGGCCCGGCGATGACCACCGTGGGGACCGCCACGACGATGCCGAGGGCCAGGGTGACCCCCACGTCCGCGCCCAGCGAGTCGATCGCGACCAGGGGGCCCGGGTGCGGTGGGACGAACCCGTGCATGGCCGAGAGGCCGGCAAGGGTGGGCAGGCCGATGGCGATCAGGGACTGACCCGACCGGCGGGCGACCAGGTAGATCACCGGCATCAGCAGGACCAACCCGATCTCGAAGAACATCGGCAACCCGATCAGCGCGCCGATGCCGGCCATCGCCCACGGCAGCATCCGGGGACTGGCGTGGCGGACGATGGTGTCGACGATCTCGTCAGCGCCGCCGGAGTCGGCCAGCAGCTTGCCGAACATCGCGCCGAGCGCGATCAGCACACCCACCCCGGAGACGGTGGCGCCGACCCCGGCGGTGAAGCTGGCCAGGACGTCGACCATGGGCATCGTTGCGATCGCGCCGACCGCCAGCGAGCCGAGCGTGAGCGCGAGGAAGGGGTGCACGTCGAGCCAGACGATCAGCGTGACGATCAGCGCGATGCCGAGCACCGCCGCGAGGACCAGCTGTCCCGTGCCCGCGGCGGGGACGATCTCGTCTTGTGCCGACAGCAGCCCGAACAGGTCGTTGGTCACCGGTCTCCTCCCGTAGGGTGGACGATGTCGGAGCGCTCGAGGAACTCCTCCACGATCTCCGTGGGCGCCGGGGTCACGTCGACGGCCTCGCCGTTCTCGTCCTCCCCGAGCGGCTCCAGCGTGCGTTCCTGCGACTCCAGCAGGGAGACCGGCATGAAGTGGCCGGCACGTTCGCTCATACGCGACAAGATCAGGTCGTGGTGGCCCGTCAGGTGCAGGAACGTCACGCGGGCCGCGGCCTCGACCAGGATGTCTCGGTACACCCGCCGCAGCGCTGAGCAGCTGACCACCCCACCGGAGCCGTCGTGCTCGTGCAGCCAGGCGCCGACGGTCCGCAGCCACGGCCACCGGTCCTCGTCGGTGAGCGGCACGCCGGCGTGCATCTTGTCCACGTTGGCCCGGGGGTGGAGGTCGTCGCCGTCGACGTACGGGACGTCGAACCGCTTGGCCAGCTGGACGCCGACCACCGACTTGCCGACGCCGGAGATCCCCATCACCACGACCAGCGGTGGCAGCGTCAGCGTGCTCATCTGAACCTCCCGCCCGGTTCCTGCCCGAATGCTACTGACGTCACACCTCTGCGACCCGGCATGATGGCGGCCCGGGACCAGCTGAGCAGCGGAGGCGAGTGCGAGCAGTGACCACACCGGCCGGCAGGACCGTGTTCGTCTCCATCGACCTGCCCGACGACCTGCGAGGGGGGCTGGAGCGCGAGGTCCGCGTGGTCGACGTGCCGGTGCGGCTCGACACCGGTCTCGCGGAGTACGGCGAGCCGGTGGCCTGGCTGGTCGACCCACGCACTCCCGTCACGCCGGCGAAGCTCGACCAGCTGCCCTCCCTGCGGGCGGTCTCACAGCTCGGCGTGGGCTACGACACCATCGACCTCGACGCGTGCACCGCCCGCGGCGTGGCCGTGTGCAACACCCCGGGGGTCCTCGACGACGCCGTGGCCGAGGCGGCACTCGGGATGATCTTGTCGGCGGGGCGCAACCTGACCGGGTTCGACCGCTGGGTGCGCGCCGGCCACTGGCTCGAGGACTGGCCCTGGCTCACCCACGACGTGCACCGGACCACGGTCGGCATCGTCGGTCTGGGCCGCATCGGCCGCCGGCTGGCCGAGCTGCTCCAGCCGTTGCAGGTCCGCGTGCTCTACCACAACCGGCGGCGTGTGCCCGGTGTCGAGGAGAGTGGGCTGGCCGAGTACGCCGACTGGGAGCGCGTGTTCGCCGAGCCCGACTACGTGGTGCTCGTCGTGCCACTGACCGACCAGACCCGCGGGCTGGTCGGTGCCGGCGAGCTGGCCCGGATGCGGAGCACGGCCACGTTGGTGAACATCGCGCGTGGACAGGTGCTCGACGAGCTCGCACTGGTCGAGGCGCTGCAGGCGCGCCGCATCGCCGGCGCCGCGTTGGACGTGTACCGGACCGAGCCGCTGCCCGCGGACAGCCCCCTGCTGAGGTTGGACAACGTCGTGCTGCTGCCCCACATCGCCAGTGCCACCGTGGAGACCCGCCGGGCCATGGCCGAGCTGGCGGTGGAGAACCTCCGCCTCGCCGCCGCCGGCCGGCCGCCGCTGGAATCGGTGAACGTCGACGCGCAGGAGTGGGCGCGGGCACAGGGCTGAGGCGGTCCTACACTCGCCATGGCGGTTTCCTCGTCCGTACAGGAGCGCACCCGTGGATCTGCTCGACATCGCC
>JBIOYO010000391.1:0-2855 GCA_044870175.1 Nocardioidaceae bacterium
GGTCGCGGTGGCCGAAGGCGCCGACGAGGTGTTCCTGGCCTCGACGACCCGCGACGTGCAGCCGGTCACGTCCTGGGGTCAGCGCGAGCTGCCCGCCCCGGGCCCGCTCACCGTGGCCGCCATGGAGGTCTGGCGGGTCCGGTCGGCGGCCGACCTGGACCCCTGAGCCGTGCTCACGGCGCCGCCGGCGGCCGCTTGACGGCGTAGGTCACGCACGCGAAGTCCCCGTTGCGCGCCACCGCGCGGGTCTCCAGCTCGACGTGCCGGGGCAGCAGCGGCTTGCCGGAGCCCAGCGTGACCGGGGCGATGGAGACCAGCAACTCGTCCAGCAGTCCGAGGTCCGCGAGCTGGCCGGCGACGTCGCCGCCGCCCACCACCCACACGTCCTTTCCGCCGGCCGCCTCGACCATCTCCGCGTGCAGCCGTCCGAGGTCGCCCTGCGCCAGCCGGACGGACTCACGGGACACGGGGAGAGCGCGGTGGGTGAGCACCCAGCACGGGATGGTGTACGGCCACGGCTTCCCGGCCTCGTGGGCGAGCACCCATTCGTACGTCGTGGCCCCCATCACCATCGCGCCGACCCCGGCGAAGAACTCCTCGTAGCCCAGCGGGCCGTGCTCGTCGTGCCTGCAGGAGAACAGCCAGTCCAGCGAGTCGTCCTCGGTCGCGAGGAACCCGTCCAGCGTGGTGGCGGTGTAGTAGACGGTGCGTGCCATGTTCCTGCCTCCTCCGGTCGCGCCGACGGCCCGAGACCTTGCTCAGCCCGCCGTCGCGCTTCGCTGTCGTTCCCGGTACGCCGCCACGTGCAGCCGGTTGCCGCAGGTGCGGGCGTCGCAGTACCGCTTCGACCGGTTGCGGGACAGGTCGACTAGCACCTGACCACAGCCGGGGGCCGCGCACGTGCGCAGCCGTTCCCGCTCGCCGGCCGCGACCACCTGGGCGAAGGCCATCCCGCCGTCGACCGCGAGGTGGTCGGCCAGCGACGCGCCGGGGGTGAAGTAGTGGACGTGCCAGGCGTACCCGTCGTGGTCGGTCAGCCGCGGCGTCACCGCCGCCTGCGAGACGAGGGCGTTGACCAACCGGGCCGCGTCGCGGTCGTCTGCGCACGAGAACAGCGGTCGCACCCGTTCACGCAGGGCGTGGACCGCCGCGACGTCGTCGCCGTCGAGCGCGCCGACGCCGCTGACGTCGTGCCTGGCGACGAAGGCCGTCAGCGTCGCGACGTCGGGAAGCAGCTCGACGCCTCCGGCCGAGGGGGAGGAGTTGACCAGGTCGACCAGGCAGGCCAGGGAGTGCTCGATGTCATGGCTGAACGGCACGGCTCCTCCTCACCGAGCCAATGTAGACGCCCGGGTGAGAGCGGAGCGGTCGCTCAGGCGGCCTCGTCGGCCAAGATGGCGGCGATCGTGGCGTCCACGTCGACCAGCGCCGACTCCGCTCCGGGAGCCACGGCGCGCACGGTGCGCTCGACGAAGCCAGTCAGGTCGGCGGTGCGCGCCTGCACGAGCGCCTCGCCGTCGGGGGAGCACAGCTCGAGGACCACGACCGCCCGGCCGTCGGCGTCCAGGCAGGGCCAGACGTGCACGTCCCCGTCCCCGGCCGGCTCGTGCAAGCCCTCGATGAGCAGGTCGCGACCGAATGTCCAACGGACCTGGCCGGCCACAGTCATGAACAGCGCCGTCACGGCGTACGGGTCACCCGCGTCGTACCGCAGCTCGGCCTCCATCGGCGTCGTCGCCCCCGTGGCGTCGACCAGCTCCAGCGTCACCCGCTGGGTGACCACGACCGGTGCGGTATCCATCTGAAAGTCCATCGGTTTCCCTCCCCTTGGCCCCCTTGGCTCCTGCGGTGAGTGAGACGCCGGACAGCCCTCCCCATGACGGCGGTTCGGCCAAGATTGGTGAAGAGTGAAGCAGCACACGCGACAAACTTGGAGAACTGACCCACTTCGCCATCTCGTGCCGGCCCTCTGGCGACGTGGAGGGTCCTGGCGGGTGTGAGGTACTCTGTGCCGCGCACCGGGCGATTGGCGCAGTGGTAGCGCGCTTCGTTCACACCGAAGAGGTCACTGGTTCGAACCCAGTATCGCCCACGTCCAGACCCGCAGGCGTGTCGCGGCCTGCCTGCGGGCGACGAGGACCAAGGCGACGAGGACGCGTTCGCGGCCACTCAGTCGAGACAGAACTCGTTGCCCTCGATGTCCTGCATCACGAGGCACGACTCGTCGTAGCCATCCTCAGGCAGGAGCCGCACGCGGGCCGCGCCGAGCGCGACCAGTCGTGCGCATTCGGCCTCGAGGGCGGCCAGGCGCTCGTCCCCCACGAGCCCGGTGCCGACCCGCACGTCGAGATGCAGCCGATTCTTGACGACCTTGGGTTCGGGAACGCGCTGGAAGAACAGTCGCGGGCCCACACCTGACGGATCGACGCATGCGAACGCCGAACCCTGCTGCTCAGGCGGCAGCGCGCGATCGAAGTCGTCCCACGTGGCGAACCCCTCCGGTGGCGGCGGTACGACGTACCCCAACACCTCGCACCAGAACCGAGCGACACGCTCCGGTTCTGCGCAGTCGAAGGTGACTTGGATCTGCTTGACCGACGCCATCGGTCCACCATAGAGACGCCCCCAGCCATCCTCGCGGTGCCGCGGTCCCGAAACCGTGGCACTCGCGGTGCGCCGGTCTCGTTACCATCGAGGCTCGCGTCCGACTCCCCGACGCCTGATGGAGAGGGATCCTCCGTGTCCGAGCTCAAGGTGACCGTCCTCGACGAAGGCAGTGCTGCCGAGCGCGCGGTCACCACCGGCACCAAGGCATGGGAGCTGTACGCCGACCGGCCCGACGTGGTTGCGGCGCG
>JBIOYO010000392.1:0-2256 GCA_044870175.1 Nocardioidaceae bacterium
CAGCAGGGGGCGAAGGCAGCTGGGACTCGAGGTTTGAGTCGCGGCGAGGGAAGCGCCAGCGACGAGCCGCAGTCGAGCGAGACGAAAGCGAAGCGGACGTCGAGCGAGACCATAGGTACGAGCGAGACCATCAGTACGAATAGAAGCCCCGGCCGCTCTTGCGTCCGAGACGGCCCGCCGACACCATCCGGCGCAGGGTCGGCACCGGGGCGTAGTTGGGGTCGCGGAACTCTGCGTACAGCGCGTCGAGGATGGCGGTCGACGTGTCCAGCCCGACGAGGTCGAGCAGGGCGAACGGCCCCATCGGGAAGTTGCAGCCGCCCTTCATGGCCGCGTCGACGTCCTCCAAGGTGGCGGTGCCGTGCTCGACCATCCGCACCGCGTTGTTCAGGTAGGGGAACAGCAGCGCGTTGACGATGAAGCCGGCGCGGTCACCGCACGACACCGCGTGCTTGCCGACCTTCGCGCACAGCGCCCGGGTGGTCTCGGCCACCTCCTCGGCCGTCGCGACGGTCGAGACCACCTCGACCAGGCGCATGATCGGCGCCGGGTTGAAGAAGTGCATGCCGACCACGTCCTGCGGCCGCGTGGTCACCGACGCCAGCGAGATGATCGGCAGCGACGAGGTCGTGGTCGCCAGGACCGCACCGGGCTTGCAGATCTCGTCGAGGTTCTCAAAGAGCGCCGACTTCACCTGCAGGTCCTCCGCGATGGCCTCCACGACCAGGTCCACCTCGGCCAGGTCCGTCAGCGACGTGGTCCCGTGCAGCCGGCCGAGCACGTCGGCCTTGGCGGACTCCTCCAGCTTGCCGCGCTGGATCGCCTTGTCCAACGACCGCTCGACGCTGGCCCGGACCCCGGCCACCTTCGCGTCGGCGCGCCCGACGTACGTCACCGGGTAGCCCGCCTTGGCGAACACCTCGACGATCCCGCTGGCCATCGTGCCCGTGCCCACGACACCGACCCGGGCGATGTCGCGACGCAGCCGCGGCTGGGCGTCCGCCGACGGCGTCAGAGCGTCCGGCACCACCTGCGGGCTGTCCGGCGCCTCGTAGGTGTAGAAGCCGCGCCCGGTCTTGCGGCCGAGCATGCCCGCGGTGACCATCTGCTTGAGGATCGGCACCGGCGCGTGCAGGCGGTCGCGGCCCTGCCGGTACATCGTGGACAGGATCTCGTACGCCGTGTCCAGCCCGATCAGGTCCAGCAGCGCCAGCGGTCCCATCGGGTAGCCGCAGCCGAAGCGCATCGCCGCGTCGATGTCCTCACGCGACGCGTAGTGCCCCTCGAACATCGACGCCGCATGGTTGAGGTAGCCGAACAGCAGCGCGTTGGCGATGAAGCCCGCCTTGTCGCCGGCGACCACCGGCACCTTCTCCAGCCGCTCGGCCAGCGCGGTCACCGTCTGGACCACGTCCGGCTCGGTCACCACCGTGCGGATCACCTCGACGAACTGCTGGACCGGAGCGGGGTTGAAGAAGTGCATGCCGACCACCCGGCCCGGCTTCGCCGTGGCCGTGGACAGCTCGGTGACGCTCAGCGACGAGGTGTTGGTGGCCAGGACCACGTCGTCGGGGACGATGGCGTCGAGCGCGCGGAACACCTGCTCCTTGACGTCGAGCTGCTCGTAGACCGCCTCCACGACCACCTGGCAGTCCTTCACCTCGGCGAGGTCGGTCGTGTAGGTGATCCGGTCCAGGAGGCCGGCCTGCTCCTCGGCGGTCATCTTGCCGCGCTGGACCGCCCGGGCCGTCGAGCCCTCCACGTGCCGGCGGGCCCTCGCCACGGTGTCGTCGTCCAGCTCCACCCCCACCACGGCGATGCCGTGCCGGGCCGCGAGCTCTGCGATCCCGGACCCCATCGTGCCGAGTCCGACGACGCCGATGCTGGTGACCTCTGGTGCCATCTGGTCTGTCATGGCCTGATCCCTTCCACGCCAGCGGCTGTGCCCACCGTGATGTTCACTCACGAGTAACATACCGGCCGCGGGTAGATTCGCGCCTCGTGAGACTGGTCATAGCGCGGTGCCAGGTCGACTACGCCGGGCGGCTCACCGCGCACCTGCCGCTGGCCGACCGGCTGGTCATGGTCAAGAACGACGGCTCGGTGCTGATCCACTCCGACGGCGGGTCGTACAAGCCGCTGAACTGGATGTCGCCGCCGTGCCGCGTCTCTGAGACCGTCACCGCGGACGGCACCGTCGAGTGGACCGTCACGGGCAAGGACGACGACACGCTGCGCATCCTGCTCACCGAGGTC
>JBIOYO010000393.1:0-3180 GCA_044870175.1 Nocardioidaceae bacterium
TGTCAACCACTGCTTCGAGCAGGTCGAGGACGGCAAGGTGCAGGCGCGTTTGGTGTTCGACCTGCGCTGACCCGACAACCGGCGTTCCTGAGCCGTCGAACGAAGTGAGGCGTGTCGAAACCACCCCCAACCCCGGCAGCCTCCCAGCCCCAGCTGGCCACACGCTGGTTGAGCCCTTCGACAGGCTCAGGAACCACCGCCGAAGGAAGTGAGGCGTGTCGAAACCACCCACAACCATGGCAGCGTCCCAGCCCCAGCTGGCCACACGCTGGTTGAGCCCTTCGACAGGCTCAGGAACCACCGCCGAACGAACTGAGGCGTGTCGAAACCACCCGCAACCATGGCAAGCGTCCCAGCCCCAGCTCCCGAGGTTTCGACACGGTCTCGCCTAGCGGCTCGACCGGCTCAACCAGCGGGTCGAAGAGAGCTCGACCGGTGGCTCCTGAGCTCCGTCGAACGAAGTGAGGCGTGTCGAAACCACCCCCAACCATGGCAGCGTCCCAGCCCCAGCTCCCGAGGTTTCGACACGGTCTCGCCTAGCGGCTCGACCGGCTCAACCAGCGCGTCGAAGAGAGCTCGACCGGTGGCTCCTGAGCTCAGTCGAACGAAGTGAGGCGTGTCGAAACCACCCGCAACCATGGCAGCGTCCCAGCCCCAGCTCCCGAGGTTTCGACACGGTCTCGCCTAGCGGCTCGACCGGCTCAACCAGCGCGTCGAAGAGAGTTCGACCGGTGGTTCCTGAGCCCAAGGAAGTGAGGCTCAACCAGCGGGTCGAAGAGCTCGACCGGTGGCCCCTGGGCTCCGTCGAAGGGCCGCACAGTGAGACGTGTGACGATGAGCGCCATGGACGTAGAGCTCCTGGAGATCCGCGACTTCCTGGCTCAGCAGGCGCCCTTCGACACGCTGCCCTCCCACGTCCTCAGCATGATTCCCCGGCAGTGCACGCTGCGCTATGCCCGTCGCGGCACGGTCGTGCTGGACGCGGGGGAGGAAGGGGAGGGCCTGTACGTCGTGCGGTCCGGAGCGGTCGACGTCGTGGACGAGGCCGGCGGCCTCATCGAGCGGGTCGGCACCGGCGCCGCCTTCGGGATGAGCTGGCTCCTCGAGCACCGCCCCACGCGGTACCGCAGCATCGCCACGGAGGACACCCTCCTCCTGGTGCTCCCGTCGGAGTCCTTCCGCGCCCTCGCCCGGGACCACGTGGGGTTCGCCACCTTCTACGCCGCCACGCATCACGACCGTCTCTCCAGGGCCATCGCCAACCTGCAGCAGGCCGCGTCGGGCTCCACCGTCCTCAGCACCAGCGTGCAGCAGCTGGTTTCCGGTGAGCCGGTGGCGACGCGCCCTGAGACCACCATCGAGGAAGCCGCGGCGATGATGTCGCGGGCCGGGGTGTCCAGCATCCTGCTCACCGAGGGGACCGGCGTGTGCGGCATCGTCACCGACCGCGACCTGCGCACCCGCGTCGTCGCCGTCGGGCTGGATCCGCGGCGGCCGGTGCGCGACGTGATGACCTCCCCGGCGTTCACCCTGCGCGACGACGCGCTGGCCTTCGAGGCGCTGCTGGAGATGGTGAGCCGCGGCATCCACCACCTGCCAGTGGTCGACGACCGCGGGTCGCCTCTCGGGGTGGTCACCACCTCGGACCTGGTGCGGCTGGAGAACTCCAACCCGGTGTACCTGGCCGCCGACATCGGCCGGCAGACGACCGTCTCGGGAGTGGTCGGGCTGGCCCACCGGATCCCTTCCGTGCTCTGCGAGCTGGTGGAGCGCGACGCCTCCGCAGCCGACATCAGCCGGGTCGTGACCGCCCTGGGCGACGCCGTCAGGCGACGCCTGGTGGCGCTGGTCGAGGCCGAGCTGGGGCCGCCACCGGTGCCGTACAGCTGGGTCGTGCTCGGCTCGGTGGCGCGCGAGGAGGAGGCGCTCGCCGCCGACCAGGACCACGCCCTGGTCCTCGCCGAGCCCGGGCACGACGAGTGGTTCTCGCGGTTGGCGAGCCGGGTCGCCGACCTGTTGGAGGCCAGCGGCTGGCCTCGCTGTCCCGGTGAGGTGATGGCGACGAACCCGCGGTGGCGGGTCACCGTGGACGGCTGGCGCCAGCAGTTCGCCGCGTGGTCGCGCGAGCCCCAACCGGACGCGGTGCTGGACGTCGCGATCGCCTACGACATGCGGCACCTCTACGGCGAGCCGCGGCTGACCGAGGCGGTACGCCGCGCGACCGCCACCTACGTCTCCGAGCGGCTGCTCGGCTACCTGAGCGCACAGGCGCTCCGGGTGCGGCCCCCCCTCGGCTTCTTCCGAGGGTTCGTCCTCGAGCACGCCGGCGAGCACGGCGAGACCCTCGACCTCAAACGCGGCATCGCCGCAGTTGTGCAGCTGGCCCGGGTGTACGCGCTGCGAGCCGGGTCGACCGCCGTGTCCACCCGAAGCCGCATCGCCGCCGCCGAGGAGGCCGGGATCCTCGACGACGCGACGGCTGAGGACCTCCGTGAGGCGCTGGAGCTGCTGTCGTACTGGCGGCTCCGCCAGCAGGCGAAGCAGATCCGAGACGGTGCCCGCCCCGACAACTGCATCGACCCGGCGGACCTGACCGAGCATCAACGACGCCACCTCAAGGACGCCTTCGCGATCATCCGCTCGGTCCAGCAACAGCTGGCGCACCGGTTGGGGCCGGTCTACTCCTGATGGGCCGGTGGCTGGCGGGGCGGCGGTTCCCCGATCCGGACGACTACCCGGCCGGGCCTGTCCGCGACCTCGCCGCGGCGCCGCCGGCACGGCCGACCACGCCGTTCACCGATGTCGGCCTCCTCGCCGTGGACGTCGAGACCACCGGCCTCAAGCCGCGCCGAGACCACGTGCTGGCCGTCGGGTGGGTGCTGGTCACCGCCGGTGAGGTGGTGCTGGGAAGTGCCTGCGAGGTGGCGGTCCGGCCTCCGTCGGGGACCGAGGTCGGCCCCTCGGCAAGCCTGCACGGCCTCACCGACGACGTACTGGCAACCGCGCCTCCCCTCGCCGACGCCCTGCCGGAGCTGCTCGCCGCACTGGGCGGACGGGTCCTGGTCGCCCACTACACGCCCATCGAGCTCGACTTCCTCGCCCGGGCGGTACGGGCCGCGTACGGCGCCCGGCTGCCGGTCACCGCCGTCGACACGCTCGCCCTGCACCAGCGTCTCCTCG
>JBIOYO010000394.1:0-2194 GCA_044870175.1 Nocardioidaceae bacterium
CCTCGAGGTCGGGCAGCAGCTCGCGGACGCGCGGGTACATCACCTCGTTCTCGATGTAGGTGTGCACCGTGAGCAGCTCGATGATGGTGTCGACGAGCTTGCCCTTGGCGGCGTACGCCTCCTCACCAGCCTTCTCGAATGCGGAGAAGGCGCGCTTGATCTCCTTGTGGTCGCTCTTGAGCAGGACGATGGCGTCGGTCGACATGGGTTCCTCTCAGGCAGCTCGGCTGTGGTTGGTGAGTACCCGTCTTCGAGCGTCGTAGTACCCGCGCCTCGCGGACGGCCCCCGGCTCTCATCGGACCGCCGCGCCTTCCACGACGACTGGCCGCCTCCCACGATGCGCGCGTCGTGGGAGGCGGCGAAACGGCTCGATCCCATGGGAATCTGCCGAACGACGACGGCGCTCAGTCGCCGGGCCACTCCCCGGTCCAGCGCTCGAAGGCACGGGCACCGCCGCGGTTCACCAGGGCTCGTACGACGGCGAAGATCGCGCCCTGGACGACGGCGGCGGCCACGATCTGGCGCAGGTTGTACTCCGACTGCAGGGGCTGGGGGGCGTCGGCCTCCGGCCCGGGAGTGGCGTGCTTCCAGACCAGGTTGAACACCCAGCCGGCGATGGCACCGGCGACCAGGCTGCTGGCCAGGCCCACGGGACGGTAGAGAATCTTCGCGGACGTGCTGGTCTGCTTCTCGTCACGAGCCATGGTCGGCCTCCTTGCCCCCACCCCGGCCGGCGCCGGCGGAGGATCGGTCGTCGGAATCGGTGGCGTCGCCTCGGCTCTCGCGCAGCCGCCGGCCGCGCTCGATGTCCTGCTTCGCCTTCTTCTCGGCCTTCTCGATCTTGCTGGTGTCGCGTGGGGGCAGCTGGATGGTCTCCTCGGCCGGCATGCCCGCCTGCAGCTGGCGGCCGCGCTCGAGCTCGGCGTCGAGCTCGGCGCCGAACAGCAGGGCCAGGTTGGTCAGCCACAGCCACAGCAGGAACACCACGACCCCGGCCAGGGAGCCGTACGTCTTGTTGTAGCTGGCGAAGTTGGCCACGTAGAACCCGAACGCCGCCGAGGCGATCACCCAGGTGAGGATCGCGACGAACGCACCGACGCTGATCCACCGGAACTTCGGCTGCTTCACGTTCGGGGTCGCGTAGTACAGCAACGCCACGATGAGGACCACCACGCCAAGGAGCAGCGGCCACTTGGCGATGTTCCACACCGTGACCACCGCCGAGCCGAGGCCGATCGCCTTGCCCACGGCGTCGGCGGCTGACCCGCTCAGCACCAGCCCGACCGCGACGACCGCGGTGAGCAGCACGGTTACCGCGGTGAGGACGAGCATGATGGGCCGGAGCTTCCAGAACGGCCGCCCCTCCTCGATCTCGTAGATGCGGTTCATCGCCCGGCCGAACGCCCCGACGTACCCCGAGGCGGACCACAGCGCCAGGACGAGGCCGACGACGAGGGCCAGGCCGGCGCCCTGGGTGTGCGCCAGCTGTTCCAGCGTGGGGCGCAGAGTCTTCGCGGCCGACTCCGCGCCGATGTCGGTCAGGATCTGCAGCAGCGTGTCGACGGTCTTCTGCCCCTGACCGACCAGCCCCACCAGCGACAGCATCGCGATCATCGCGGGGAACAGCGCCAGGACGCTGTAGTAGGTCAGTGCCGCGGCCAGGTCGGTGCACTGGTCGTCTCCGAACTCACGCGCGGTCTTCCGCACGACGAACCCCCACGACGGCTTGGTGAGGTCGTCGGGAGAGTCGGGCTTGCGCGCGTCGTCCGGGTCCGGCCGGTCGGTCGCCGGGGTCATGGCGGCGTACGGCGCGCTCAGCCGCCGACGCTGCCCGGCATCGGCCGGTGCTGCGTCCCGAGGTCCGACAGCGGGTCGGCACCGGCCGTGCTGGACGGCGCACCGAGCCCGCCGGTGCCCGAGGGCGTCGCGGAGGTTGGGGTGGACCCGACCGTGCTGGGCGAGCCGTCGCTGGAGTCGCTGCCCGACCCGACCTTCTCGGCCACCTTGTCCTTGACCAGCGGTGCCTTCTCCTTGGCCAGGTCCTGGACCTCCGACACCTTCTGCTGGACCTTCGGGTCCTGCCACATGCCGGTCGCCTTGGACTTGATCTGCTCGTAGCGCTCGCGGCCGTCGCGCGTGCCGAGGACGTACCCGACCGCGGCACCGATCAGCAGTGCTGCCTTGCCCTTCATC
>JBIOYO010000395.1:0-4119 GCA_044870175.1 Nocardioidaceae bacterium
GTAGAACTCACCGCTCCAGCTCTCAGCCATGGCGGCCTCCTTGCTCGTTCGCAGGTCGGTTGCGGCGGGGTCCGGGGCGCGGTCACCCGCCGTGCCGCGGTTCACGGCCGCCACGCAATCTACGCGACGGCCCAGGAAGGGGCTCGCTCCGGCGCTCAGGGGAGCCGTGTCGAGACGCCTGGGTGGTGGTTTGCCCTGGTTTGGGCGTGGCGCTGGGCGGCTGGTCCAGGGCTTCCCACGGTGGTCTGCCGCCTCCCACGGCGGGCCCGCCGTGGGAGGCGGCGAAACGCCTGCATCCCATGGGAACCAGCCAGGCCCGCCGCGAACGACGATCAAGCCCCCGGGCCGCCGGTGCGACACCCGCCTTCCCCTTGCCGGTGTCGTCCCGGTCGATCCGGGGGCCTTGTGGGCAGGACGCTACGCAGCGCGGTCCGGCAGGGTCAACGCGGTGTTGTCCACCCCTGTGGAAGCCGCTGGGGACAACGTGTGGACCCTGCGGACACGCCTGTGGACCCAGCTGGGGAAACGGTGCACGACCTGTGGGTGACACGCCCGGCAGCGCGGGTCCCCGCGGCCTGCCTGACCTCGGCGGACGGTTGTCCCGACGCTGTGGACGAAAGAAACTCCCCCTGTGAGCACGAACCCGCCGGACCCTGTGGGCGCCCTACGGCGCATCGCCTTCCTCCTCGAGCGCACGATGGCGGAGACCTACAAGGTCAAGGCCTTCCGCAACGCGGCCGCGACCGTGCTGCGGCTGCCGGGCGGCGAGGTCGAGCGGCGGGTGGCCGAGGGCACGCTGCAGGAGCTGCCCGGGATCGGCCGGGCCACCGCGGCCGTGGTCGCCGAGGCGGTGCGCGGCGACGTACCGGGCTACCTCGCCGAGCTGGAGAGGCGCGCGTCCACCCCGCTGGACACCGGCGGCGAGGAGCTCCTGGCCCAGGTGCGGGGTGACCTGCACACCCACTCGGACTGGTCCGACGGCGGGTCGCCGATCGAGGAGATGGTGGTCACCGCCGAGGAGCTCGGGCGGACCTACCTGGCGCTGACCGACCACTCGCCGCGGCTCACCGTGGCGGGTGGCCTCTCCGTCCAGCGGCTCACCCAGCAGCTCGACGTGGTGGACGCCGTCAACGCCCACCTCGGCGAGCGGATACGGCTGCTGAAGGGCATCGAGGTGGACATCCTCGACGACGGGTCGCTGGACCAGTCCGAGGAGATGCTGGGCCGGCTCGACGTCGTCGTGGCCTCGGTGCACTCCAAGCTCCGGATGGACCCCGAGCCGATGACCCGCCGGATGGTCGCGGCGGCCCGGCACCCCGAGACGAACGTCCTCGGGCACTGCACCGGCCGGCTGGTCAAGGGGGGCCGGGGGGTCCGGCCGCAGAGCGGGTTCGACGCCGAGGCGGTGTTCGCGGCGTGCCGGGACCACGACGTGGCGGTCGAGATCAACAGCCGCCCCGAACGCCAGGACCCGCCCGACGACCTCCTCGGCCTCGCCCTGGAGATGGGCTGCCTGTTCTCCCTCGACAGCGACGCCCACGCCCCCGGGCAGCTGGACTTCCTCCAGTACGGCGCCGCCCGCGCCACGCGCCTCGGCGTACCGGCCGGCCGGGTCGTCAACACCTGGCCGCTGGACCGCCTGCTCGCCTGGACCGCGGGGTAGCGTTCGCCACATGGAGCGCGGCGGCACGCACGCGGAGGCGCACCCGGAGGTCGAGGTACGCCGCAGCCGCCGCCGGCGGCGCACCGTCTCGGCGTACCGGGAGGAGGGCCGCATCATCGTCCTGCTCCCCGCCCGCCTCTCCCGCGCCGAGGAGCAGCAGTGGGTCACCACCATGGTGCAGCGGCTGCAGCGCTCGGAGGCCCGGCGGCGCCCGAGCGACGACGGGCTGGAGCGGCGCGCCCGCGACCTCAGCATGCGGTACCTCGACGGCCGGGCCCGCCCACGCACCGTCCGGTGGGTCGACAACCAGAGCACCCGATGGGGCTCCTGCACCCCCGACGACGCCGCCATCCGGCTGTCCCGCCGGCTCCAGGGCATGCCCGGCTGGGTCACCGACTACGTGCTGGTCCACGAGCTGGCCCACCTGGTCGAGCCCGGGCACTCGCCGGCGTTCTGGGCGCTGGTCGACCGGTACCCGAAGGCCGAGCGGGCCAAGGGCTTCCTGGAGGGGGTCGCGCACGCGGCTCGCGCCTCACGCGGCTCACCCGGCGGAGAGCCGCTCCCGGGCCAGGCGGACGAGGTCGACGACGGAGCGCTCGTCGGTCGGCAGCCGCTCGAGTGGCCACCAGCGTAGGTCGGCCGACTCCGGTCCCGGCCCCGTCCGGGGCAGGCGCGCACTCCCCGGTCGCGCCACCGCCAGGAACCGGACGTCGAGGTGCCGGGTGCCGGGTCCGCCGCAGAACGGCACCGCGTGCGCGTCCAGCTGGAGCGGCACGGGGTCGACCACCAGCCCCTCCAGCCCGGACTCCTCCTCGGCCTCCCGCCGCGCGGCCGCGGCCAGCGTCGGGTCCGCCGGCTCGCAGTGGCCGCCGAGCTGGAACCAGCGTCCCGCCTTCGCGTGCAGCGTGAGCAGGCAGTCGGTGCGGTCGGCGGACAGCAGCAGCGTCGACGCGGTCAGGTGGTCGGGGAGGCAGGCGCGGTCGGTCGCGTCCGGACGGCGGTACAGCAGGTCGACGTACTCGCCCCGGAGCCGCTCCTGGCGGTCGTCCGGCGCGCGCCAGCCGGCCAGGACGGCGAGGGCGTCCGCGGCGGGAGTCACTCCCTCGCGGAGTCCTCCGGACCGCCCTCCGGACGGTCCAGCAGCTCGGCCAGGGCGGCGTCGAAGTCGGCGTCGCTCTGCGCCTCGGTCGGGGTCTCCCTGAACCCGAGCGGGTCGTCGAGGTCGGCCGGTCCGGGCAGCAGGTCCGGGTGCGCCCAGACCGCGTCGCGAGCCGCGGGGCCCTGCCGGGAGCGCAGGCTGCCCCAGAGGGTGGACGCGTCGCGCAGCCGGCGCGGCCGCAGCTCCAGGCCGACCAGTGCGGCGAACGTCGACTCCGCCGGACCACCCGCCGCCCGGCGCCGGCGGACGACCTCCTGCAGCTTCGCGGCGTTGGGCATCCGGCCTTCGGTGGCCTGCCCGACCACCTCGTCGACCCAGCCCTCGACCAGGGCCAGGGCGGTCTCCAGACGGGTCAGCGCGGCCTGCTGCTGCGGGGTCTTCTCCGGCTCGAACAGTCCGCCCTCCAGCGCCTCCTGGATGGCCTGCGGGTTGGTCGGGTCGATGGAGCCCAGCGAGGACTCGATCTTGGACACGTCGATCGTCGTACCGCGGCCGTAGTCCTCGACCGCGGCGACCAGGTGCCCGGCCAGCCACGGCACGTGACCGAACAGCCGGTGGTGGGCGGCGTCGCGGAGCGCGAGGTACAGCCAGACGTCCTCCTCCGGCACGTCCAGCCCCTCGGCGAAGGCGCGGACGTTGGCCGGCAGCAGCGCCGCCTTGCCGGCGGGACCGAGCGGCAGCCCGATGTCGGTGGAGGTCAGCACCTCGGCGGCCAGGCCGCCGACGGCCTGCCCGACCTGGGTGCCGAACATCGCCCCGCCGGCCTGGCCGATCAGCCCCAGCAGCGGGCCGGCCATCGCCTTGGCCTGCTCGGGCAGCGCCTGCCCCATCGCCGCCACGACGTGCTCCGCGACCGGCTCGACCAGCGTGTGCCAGGTCGGCACGGTCTGCTCGACCCACTCCGCACGGCTCCACCCGGCGGTCGTCTGCACGCCGCTCGGCATGTCGGTGGCCGAGTCCAGCCAGTGGTCGGCCAGCCGGTAGGCGTCGGCGACCCGGGTCTGGTCGCCCGAGGACACGCTCGGGTCGGGCTGCTGCGCGGTCGTGCGCCGCGCGACGTCCTTGGCGAGGGTCCAGTTGACCGCCCCCTCGTGGGGCGCCATCAGCGACTGCATCTGGCTCATCAGCGCGCCGAGGTCCGGCATCGCGAACCCCTGCTGCCCCGGACCGCCCGCCCCGGACATCCCGCCCAGCGCCGCGAAGATCTGCTCGAACGGCGTCCCCTTGAACGGGTTCGGCGCGTCGTCGTCCGGCCGCTCCGCCGGGTCCTTCGTCATGCCGCCCAACGTACTCGCGC
>JBIOYO010000396.1:0-6053 GCA_044870175.1 Nocardioidaceae bacterium
CTGCGAGGGGGTGTTCTTGTCAGTCGACATCGACGTCTGCGACCCCGGGCATGCACCGGGCACCGGAACCCCCGAGCCGGGCGGGCTCTCCGCGCGCCAGCTGCTGGACTCGGTGCGCCGGATCTGCCTGGAGCTGCCCGTGGTGGGCGTGGACGTGGTCGAGGTCAGCCCGCCGTACGACCACGCCGACATCACCGCGGCGCTCGCCAACAGGGTCGTCCTGGAGGCGCTGTGCGCGATCGCCCGCAAGCGCCGCGACGAGCGTGACCAGACGCGCTGGGACCCGGCGCGGCCGCTTCTGGACCGCTGAGCGCCGAGGCTCCGGCTCAGGGCTCCTCGACGATCAGCGACGGGGTGTCGTGCGCCAGCGTCTCGCCGCGGAAGAAGGCCCCGTCCCGGGCCCGCTGCCACAGCATGAACACCAGCCCGACCACGATCAGCCCCAGGCCCAGCACCAGCACGAGGCCCACACCGAACACGCTCGCGCCGCTGCCGTAGTCCGGGGAGGCGCTGTCGCGCAGCGTCACTGCGAACACCCAGAGCAGCCCGAGGCCGCCCAGCAGCGGGAACACCAGCTTGAACACCACGTTGAACGCGTTGGCGAACAGCTCGTTGCGGAAGTACCAGATGCATGCGAACGCGGTCAGCCCGTAGTAGAAGCAGATCATGATGCCGAGCGAGTAGATCGTGTCGGTCAGCACCCGTTCGCTCACGAACGTCAGCAGGGAGTAGAAGACCGCCGCGCCCACGCCTGCGGCCACCGTGGCGTACGACGGCGTGCGGTACACCCGGTGCACGGTGGCGAACCGCTGCGGGAAGGCGCGGTACACCCCCATCGCCAGCATCGTCCGGGAGGTGGGGAGGAAGGTCGTGATCAGGCTGGCCGCGCTGGACGCCAGCACCGCCAGGAACAGGAGCAGGTCGAGCGGCCTGCCCAGGATCGCCGGCCCGAGAGCGCCGAAGACGTTGTCTGCGATGTCCTCGTTGGCCAGCCCGTTGCCCTCGGTGCCGACGCCGGCGTACATCTGCAGCGCGATCGCGACGACCAGGTAGGTCAGCAGGATCGACAGCACGCACAGCAGCGCGGCCCGTCCGGGGGTCTTGTCGGCGTCCACCGACTCCTCGTTGACGGTGAGCGCGGTGTCCCAGCCCCAGAAGGCGAAGATCGACCCCGACAGGCCCGCCACGAAGGCCGACAGGGTGAGACCGGAGGGACTGAACCAGCCGAGGTCGAAGGAGATCCCCGTGGCGGAGTCGCCGGCCTTGGCGAACGCGACCACGGCGAAGACCGCCAGCACGGCGAGCTGGAAGAGCACCATCACGATCTGGATCCGCTCCGTCGTGGTGATCCCGCGGTAGGCCACGAAGGTCGCGATGGCCAGGAAGACCAGGCAGGTCAGCACGTTGACGCCGCGGTTCTCCCACAGGGTGCTGACGCTCTCGTTGTCGAAGACCTCGCCGAGCAGCTGGTAGAAGAACTGCACGGCGACGCCGGCGAGGTTCGACAGCACGATCACCGTGGCGAGGATCGCCGCCCACCCGCCGAGCCAGCCGACGTACGGGCCGAAGGCCTTCGTGGTCCAGGTGAACGACGTGCCGCAGTCCGGCGCGACCTTGTTGAGCTCGCGGTAGGCGTAGGCGGCGAGGAACATCGGCAGGAACCCGGCGACGATGACGACCGGCATCTTCGCCCCGGCCGCGGCGACCAGGATCCCGACGGTGGCGGTCAGCGCGTACGCCGGCGCCACCGACGAGATGCCGAGGATGGTGCCCCCGAAGAGACCGACGGCGCCCTCCGACAGCCCCTTGTCGACGAGGTCGGCCTCGGCGGCGTGGCGGGGGTCGTGCTGCTCTGCGTGGAGACTGTGCGGGCTCTTGGGGGTGTGGTGACCGTCCCCGGTCGGTGCGGTCATCCCTCGAACCCGTGGTAGTGCATCACGTGCTTGATGCGCGTGTAGTCCTCCAGGCCGTACATCGACAGGTCCTTGCCGTAGCCGGAGTGCTTGAACCCGCCGTGCGGCATCTCCGCGACCAGCGGGATGTGGGTGTTGACCCACACGCATCCGAAGTCCAGCCGTGCCGCCATCCGGGCCGCGGTGTCGACGTTCTTGGTCCACACCGACGACGCGAGACCGTACTCGGTGCCGTTGGCCAGCCGCAGCGCGTCCTCCTCGGTGTCGAACCTCTGCACGGTCTGCACGGGGCCGAAGATCTCGGTCTGGATCAGCTCGTCGTCCTGCTCCACGTCGGCGATGACGGTGGGTGCGTAGAAGAACCCCTTGTCGCCGACCCGCTGCCCGCCCGTGGTCACCCGGGCGTGGCCGGGCGCGCGCTCGACCAGGCCGGAGATGTGCGCGAGCTGGTTGGGGTTGTTGATCGGTCCGTAGAGGATGTCCTCGTCGGAGGGGTCGTAGCCGGTGCGATGGCCCTTGGCCTGCTCGGTGAGGGCGGCCACGAAGTCCTCGTAGACGCCGGACTGCACCATCACCCGGGTGGCCGCCGTGCAGTCCTGCCCGCCGTTGAACAGCCCGGCCACCGAGATCGTCTCCGCTGCAGCTTCGAGGTCGGCGTCGTCGAACACCACCACCGGGGCCTTGCCGCCGAGCTCCAGGTGGGCGCGCTTCAGGTCCGCGGCCGCGGCGGTGGCCACCGCGATGCCGGCCCGGGTCGACCCGGTGATGGACACCAGCTGGGGCACGGGATGGCGGGTCAGCGCGGCACCGGTGTCGCGGTCGCCGCAGACCAGGTTGCACACCCCCGGGGGGAAGATGTCCTGCATCTTCTCGACCATCCAGTACGACGACGCGGGGGTGGTGTCGGACGGCTTGAGCACCACTGTGTTGCCCGCCGCCAGCGCCGGGGCGAACTTCCACACCGACATCATCATCGGGTAGTTCCACGGCGCCACCTGGGCCACCGGGCCCACCGGCTCGCGCCGGATCGACGAGGTATGACCCTTCATGTACTCCCCGGAGGACCGGCCCTCGAGGACCCGCGCCGCGCCGGCGAAGAACCGGATCTGGTCGAGCATCGGGCCGATCTCCTCCGACATCGTCAGCGAGGGCGGCTTGCCGGTGTTCTCGCTCTCGACCGCGACCAGCTCCTCGGCGTTCTCCTCGATGGCGTCGGCGAGCCTCAGCAGCGCCTTCTGCCGCTCGGCGGGCGTGGACCAGCGCCACGACTCGAACGCGCCGGCGGCCGCCCGGAACGCGGAGTCGACGTCCTTCTCGTCGGAGTTCGGCGCCGTCGCGTACACCTCGCCGGTGGCCGGGTTGACGATGTCCATCGACGCGCCTGACGAGGCCTGCTGGACCGCCCCGCCGATGATGTTGTGGAACGCCTTCTTCTCAGACGACACGTGCTCCTCCTCGACCGCTGTCCTGCGGTCAGGCTAGACCTCTAGCAGCTCCGGCGGACAGGCCGCGAGCTCTTGACTCGCCAGTCAGCAAGGGTGGCAGGCCGCACCGGGCGGGTGGTTTCATGGCGGCTGAGTGGCCGGCGCTGACCGCCGGCCGTCAGGAGGTTCGCACGCATGGCCGAGCACCCGCTGGAGCCGCTGTCGGCTGAGGAGTTCCGCCGTACCGCCGAGGTGCTGCGCCGCGACCGAGAGGTCGGCGACTCGTGGCGGTTCGCCTCGATCGAGCTGGTCGAGCCGCCCAAGGCGGACGTGAAGGCCTGGCGGCGCGGTGACCCGGTGCCGCGCTCGTCGTTCTCCGTCGCCTTCGACCGGCGCGACAACCAGTCCTACGAGGCGGTGGTCGACCTCGACGCCGGCACGGTGACCTCGTGGACGCACAGGCCGGGCGTAACCCCGAACTTCACCGTCGACGAGTGGCACGAGTGCGATGCGGCGATGCGCGTCCACCCCGACGTCGTCGCTGCGCTCGCCGAGCGGGGGGTCACCGACCTGTCGCTGGTGCTCATCGACGTGTGGACCTACGGGAAGGGCCTGATGCCGGAGCAGTGGCGCGACCGGCGGCTCGGCTGGTGCGACATCTGGTTCCGCGACGTACCGGGCGGCAACCAGTACGCCCACCCCGTCTCCGGCCTCAAGCTGGTCGTGGACGTGAACACGATGGAGCTGCTGTCGATCGAGACCGGTGAGGACGTCGGCACCCCGGACGTCTCCGGTGAGTACGTGCCCGGCCCGTGGCCCGGCGAGCAGCGCCAGGATCTCAAGCCCCTGCACATCACCCAGCCCGAGGGCGTGTCGTTCACCGTCGAGGGCACCGAGCTGCGCTGGCAGCGCTGGTCGATGCGGCTGGGGTTCAACTACCGCGAGGGGCCGGTGATCTACCAGGTCGCGTACGACGACCAGGGCGCCTGGCGGGACGTGGCCTACCGGCTGTCGTTCGCCGAGATGGTGGTGCCGTACCGCGACTCGTCCTTCGACCACTACCGGCGCACCGCCTACGACATCGGCGAGTGGGGCCTCGGCTTCATGACCACGTCGCTGGAGCTCGGCTGCGACTGCCTCGGTGAGATCACCTACGTCGACGCGGTGCTGCACGACAGCAAGGGGGAGCCGTACGACATCAAGAACGCGATCTGCATCCACGAGGAGGACAACGCCGTCTTGTGGAAGCACGTCGACGGCGAGCATGGCGCCGAGGTCCGCCGCATGCGCCGGCTGGTGGTCTCGGTGCACGTCACCGTCGCCAACTACGAGTACCTCGTCTACTGGCGCTTCTACCAGGACGGCAACATCGAGTGCGAGGTGCGCGCGACCGGGATCATGGTCACCACGCCGTACGCCGAGGGCGCCGAGGCCCCACCCACCGGCACCGTCGTCGACGAGCGCACCTACGCGCCCTTCCACCAGCACTTCCTGGTGGCCCGGCTCGACCTCGACGTCGACGGGGAGGACAACACCGTCCTCGAGGTCGACTCCGAGGCCCTGCCGGTGAGCGCGGACAACCCCCACGGCCTGGACCTGGTCACCCGGGCCACGCCGGTCCGCTCCGAGGCGGAGTCGGGCCGCGACTACGACTGGTCGCGGCAGCGGTCATGGAAGGTGGCCAGCGCCAGCCGGTCCAACAAGGTGGGCGCGCCCACGGCGTACAAGCTGGTCCCGACCGCCTGCTTCCCGGCGATGATGGACCCCAGCACCGTGCAGTACCTCCGCTCTCCGGTCATCGGGCACACGCTGTGGGTCACCCGGCACCATGACGACGAGCGGTGGCCGGCCGGCACCTACCCCACCCAGTCCGAGCGCGACGACGACGGGATCTCCGCGTGGGTCGCCGACGACGAGCCCCTCGAGGGCGCCGACGTGGTGCTCTGGTACGTCTTCGGCATCCACCACATCACTCGCGTCGAGGACTGGCCCGTGATGCCCGCCGACACGGTGTCGTTCTGGCTCAAGCCTTTTGGCTTCTTCGACCAGAATCCCTCCATCGACGTGGCCCCGTCGGAGAAGGCGGCCGCCGAGGGCGGCCACTGCCACACCGGCGTGACCTCGGCAGCACCCCCGCCGACGCCACCCGCTGGTTGAGGCTCTTCGACAGGAACCGCCGCCACCTCCACCGCTGGTTGAGCCGCCGAACGGAGTGAGGCGTGTCGAAACCATCCGCAGGGGTGGCGGGGTCCCGGCCCACGGTCACCGGGGTTTCGACACGGTCTCGCGGCAGGCCGCTCGACCGGTGGTTCCTGAGCTTGTCGAAGGGCTCAACCACCGTCTCAGCGGATCCGGAACGCCGTGTCGTTGACGTCGAAGAAGTAGTTGTCCAGCGCCTTGACCATGATCCGGGCCGTCCGGGTCCGGACACGGGGAAGCTTGACGACGGCGCGGCCGTCGTTGTTGGTCCTGCCGGCCAGGACGCGACGCCAGGACCTACCGTTGTTGGTCGAGAGCAGGATGCGGACGTCGCCGGCCAGCCGCCTGGTGCCGTTGACCTGCCATCTCACCGTGGTCCGGCGGCCGCCGATGGCCGACCCGCCGTGGCGGAACGACGACACCAGGAACGGCCCGGCGTCGGGGTCGACCCGCAGCGTCACCTCGTCGTACCCGACGCCGCCGCCGCCGGCGACGCGGTCGCGCGCGGTGAGCCGGA